>CAZBMC010000028.1:0-11581 GCA_964493065.1 uncultured Gammaproteobacteria bacterium | reverse complement strand
ACGACGTACACCGTGGAGGTGAAGAATGTCAGGCGAATGCTCTGGCCGTTTGGTGGGCCAAAGCAATTTACCTTCACTTTCACAACGCAGGCACTTCCAACAGTCGCCGCAGTGCAGCCAGCGGCATCCCAGGAAATCCCAGCTGACCAGCAGTGGGAGGTAGTGCTGGATAGAGCCATTGATCGGGCTGCGAGCTTCGATGTGCGAATAGAACCGTCCGGGCCGTTGACGGTGACAATGGGTGAAGACAGAAAAACGCTGCACGTGCAACCCCAGCAACTCCTGACGCAGGGGCAGCCTGTGCACTTGGTCGTAACCCGCACTGCACTGCAGTACATCTTTGATTCTGAGGTTGTCGCCAGTCAAGGTGAGCCTGAGGAGATCCATCGGTCCACCTACACCGTTCGCCAGCCACCAGGTCTTTCGGCAGTGCAACCGCAGGGCACAGGCGTAGCTTTAGCAACCCCAGTACGGCTGACATTCTCTGAAGGCGTGGCTGTTGCGGAAGTGGAAAAGGCAGTCGCATTCTCACCAAAGCTCACAGGGAGCTGGTCGCAAGTTGATGCGCAGACAGTGCAGTTTGCTCCAGTGGATCTCGCGCAGGCAACCACGTATACCGTGAGCGTGCCAAAAGGGTTTAAAACCGTGGCTGGTGGCTTCATTCCGGCGGAAGTTGTATCCCAGTTCCGCACCATCGAACCAATTGCTGTATCCTCGGTTAGTCCAGCGCATGGGAGTAGCGGTGTTCGGGTTGGTTTCAGGCTGCGCTACACTTTTAATCAAGCTGTTGATCATACCAGCGCTGAGTCGCACTTCCAGGTTACACCAAAGGTTGCAGGGACTTTCAGTTGGGAAGGGAATGTCTTGTCGTTTACACCCAAAGCCGCCTTCGCTTTTGGTACAGCGTATAGTATTACCTTGTCGGCTGGGATAACTGGTCCCGCCGGTCTGCCATCAGCCCAGAGCGCAACGTACACCTTCTCAACGGAATTGGCAGTAACCCGCATTGCTGTGCCTTTCCACCGTCAGGAGCACAATCTCAGTTGCGAGGCGGCGACAGCAGTGATGGCGTTACGGTACTACAACGTGTCCATTACTGAGAAAGCCATTATTGATGCCGTGGGTTTTGACTCAACCAAGAAGCAGGGGAATGTCTGGGGGAATCCGCATGTGGCGTTCGTTGGGAATATTGATGGTCGGCAACCCAGCACCGGCTACGGCGTGTACTGGCAACCACTTGCGAAAGCCATGAGTGCCTACCGGCCGACACGGTGGTTTACGGGCTGGTCCTTACGGCAATTGCTGGCTGAAACGGAAGCCGGACACCCGGTGATTGTCTGGGGGACTGCCGGGTCTGGGAAACGCATTGACTGGAAGACTCCAAGCGGAGGAAACGTGGTAGCCGTCATGGGGGAGCACGTCTTCGTGGTTATGGGTTACATTGGTTCCATCGACAACCCACAGGTGATTATTACCCAGGACCCACTCTCTGGCGAGCGGCGGTTTACGAAAGCGTCGTTCCTCTGGAATTGGGGTGTGCTGGGAAATAGCGGGGTGGTGGTAGAATAAGAGCATCGTCCTTAACGAAATTTCTCTATGACTGAAACCCAAGAAGAATTCAAAATTAGTAGTGAGAAATTAGTGGAAAAAGTGAAAGAGTTAATTCATGAAGGGAATATACGCCGGATTATCATTAAAAACGAGAAAGGGGAGCCAATTTTGGAAATTCCGGTCACGTTGGGTGCAGTTGGGTTCCTGCTTGCGCCGTACCTGGCGGCCATTGGTGCACTCGCAGCCGTCCTCACGAATTGCTCCGTCGTTGTTATGAAGAAGGAATAGTATGAAGGAACAATTGAATCAAATTCGAGAAGGCATTGCTTTTGAAGAGGATGTCATTCAGGTGCTTTTACAGGACATGCGCAAGATTGAAGCATTCCAAAAACTTCCTGGAAAAGCAAAGGAAGACATTGAGAAGCGGCTGCAGCAAATGGTCAGCGACTCACGACGTCATAAAGAAATTCTTCTCGCCATTGCCGCTAAGTATTAAAACGAGGATATGCCCGAAACACTGCAAGATTTAGTATCAAAGTTTCTGGAGTTGGAAGGCATGGAAAAGCAGGCGCAGCGATTGTACCGTTCGCTGCATAAGTACATTACTGACCCGAAAGATATTGCACTTGTTGAGGGGATTAGTAAAGACGAAGAGCATCATGCCCAACTCGCACGTGAGTGTGCAGAAATTGTTCAGAAAGTTGCAGCCGCAGACACATCCGCGTAGATGGTTTGATACGCAAAAGCAAGCATTTTCTTGACTTTTTCGTGAAATAACTGATACTGTATAGGCACAGATTTCTGTGTTCCTCACTTCTTTTTTCTTTCGTGTATGATGGAAATTCTCCGAAATATGTTTAGGCGGAAAATGCGCACCGTACTAACCATAGTAGGCATAACCGTGGGCATTTTTGCGTTTAGCGTTATGGGTTCAATGGCCTTACGGTTTAACAAGATGATTGCCGGCGGGAAGAGCTTCATTACGGGCCAAATTACCCTCATGCCCAAAGGGACGTCATTCACGTCCATGGGCGGCGCCGCATTTTTGCCCGTGGATACTTTGCAGCGAATAAGCAAAGTTGAAGGTGTGCAAGCTGTTGCTGCTGGCGTTGAGTTGGCGCTGAAGGAACCGGACCCAGATAATCCAACTGGCGAGTTTAGCTTTGGCCCCCCACCGACTATTGAAGGTATGGATCTGAATTCGACATACGAAAACCGAAACTGGAAGACTATGGATATGAAAGACGGACGCATGCTTGCCAAGGGCGATAAGGATAACCAGGTGACTGTTGGCTACTCAATTGCTATCGATCGTGGACTGAAGGTGGGAGATACCACAGAAATTCGCGGCCGCAAGTTTGAGGTGATTGGCATCATTGACCAAACGCTCACTGGCCCAGATCAGTACGTCTTCATGTCTCTCAAATCGGCACGCGAGCTTCTCGTCGAATCAAATCCCTTTCTGAAGTCACTGAAAGAACGGTCAGACGAAGCGGCGAAAATCTCTGATGCAGATTTGGCAAAATTGCCTGAAGCAACCCGGAAGCAAGTTTTGGATGCGCGTGCATTCAAGCTGGAAGATGTAACGCAAATGGGCGCAGTGTCTTGGAAAGATGGCCAGGATCCAGATGTTGTTGCGAACCGGATTAAGGATCAATTCAAAGATGAGGTGATTGTGCTTTCGCCAATCAAGCTTGGGGAGACCATCGATAAAGCCTCAGCCATTTTCAACGCGATTATTTTGGGGAGCGCGGTGATTGCCCTCATTGTCGGCGGCTTCTCGATTATCAACACCATGGTCATGTCCATTTCGGAGCGGAAGCGTGAAATTGGCATTAAGAAAGCGATTGGCGCGTCCAACCGTTCCATTGCCTGGGATTACACCTTGGAAGCGGGTGCCATTGGATTACTTGGTGGGCTCATTGGTCTTGGCTTTGGGCTCCTGGCGATATTCGTCATTAACGGGCAAACGGCGAAGAGCGGGGCCGAGATTTTCCTCGTCACACCAGGGTTTATGGTTGGCGTTGTTGTCTTCTCGTTAATCTTGGGTCTGGTTGCCGGTTTGCTCCCAGCAATTCGTGCATCGAAGATGAATGCAGTTGATGCAATTCGTGAATTGTAATTTACACCTATGAACCGAACTCTGATTCACACAGAAAACCTGCAGAAGCAGTATCGTATGTCCAAAACTAACGTGGTGCATGCACTACGTGGGGTCAGTCTGGATGTGCAAGAGGGAGATTTTACCGCAATCATTGGTCCGTCGGGTGGCGGCAAATCTACGTTGCTTCACATTCTGGGCTTGCTGGACAAACCAGACAGCGGGACATTTACGCTTGATGGCATAGACGTGATGAAAATGAAAGAGAAGGAAGCACACCTGGTTCGCGCCAAGAAGCTCGGCTTCATTTTCCAAGGGTTCAACCTTATTCCCACGCTTACTGCCCTAGAGAATGTTATGCAGGCTGGGCGGTACGGTGGCTTGAGTGCAAAAGCCCGAAAAGCTCGGGCGCTAGAGTTGCTGGAGCAAGTAGGTTTGCATGAACGTGGAAACCACAAGCCAAACGAACTTTCGGGCGGCCAGCAGCAACGGGTGGCCATTGCCCGGGCGCTCATGAATAAGCCGACCATTATTCTGGCGGATGAGCCAACCGGGGAGCTGGATTCCAAAACCTCGGCCGAAATTATTGCGATGCTGCAGCAGCTGAACAAGGAGCACAACCAAACCTTCCTGATGGTGACGCACAACCTGGACGTTGCGGCAATGTGCAAGAAGGTGGTGAAGCTGGTGGACGGGAAGAACGAAACCTAAGGATCGCACATGAACAAGGCGTGGATGACCCACGTCTTTTTCTTCGCCGAAGAACCGCGCTATACTGTAGGCATGGACTTTTCTGCACTCTTGCATCCAAGAACCATTGCCGTTGTTGGTGCATCGCACGACCGAAAGAAAATTGGGAACGTCATTTTCCGCAATTGTTTAGCTTTTGGGTATCGGGGCAAGGTGTACCCCGTTAACCCATCAGCCAAGCGTATTGAAGGCAAGCGTGCGTACGCAACCGTCGCGGATCTGCCTGTACGTCCAGACTTGGTGATTGTTGTTACCCCCGCGCAAACGGTACCGGTCGTGCTCCGTGATGCAGTACGCGCGAAGGCGAAAGCTGCAATTGTGATTAGTGCGGGCTTTGCTGAAGTTGGTCCGGTGGGCGCAAAGTTAGAACGGCAGCTTGTCGCAATTGCAAAGAAAGGGAAACTGCTTTTGGTAGGCCCAAACTGTTTGGGAATGGTTTTGCCGCACTTGCATTTGAATGCATCGTTTAGTCAGGGTATGCCAGAAGCTGGGAATGTGACTATCCTTTCCCAGTCCGGCGCCATTGCCGTGGCGAATATGGAATGGGCGAAGAAGCACCACGTGGGCTTCCGGGCAGTGGTGAGCCTGGGGAACAAAGCTGTGGTGGGTGAGCAGGCGCTGCTTGACGTTTTTGGGAAAGACAAGGGCACCGGGGTTATTCTCATGTACCTGGAAGATATTCGAAGTGGCCGAGCGTTCTTGGAAACTGCCCAACGCGTTACCCAGCATACGCCGGTAATCGTATTACGCGCAGGAAAAACTGTGGCCGGGGCAAAAGCAGCCCAATCGCACACCGGCGCTTTGGCGGGGAGTGGGGAGGTAACGGATGCGCTACTGCGTCAGGCTGGTTGCACGGTTGTTCGTTCTACAGATGAGTGGTTTGCCTTGGCCGCGGCGTTTGAGCAGCCCAGGCGGGCAAAGGGCAATCGGCTAGCGATTCTTACGAATGCTGGCGGCGCGGGCATTTTGGCAACCGATGCCATGGCTGGGACCAGGCTGCAGCTCGCGTCATTCAAACCAAAGACCGTCAAAACCTTGCACAAAGTGCTTCCACCCGCAGCCAGTGTGCACAATCCTGTTGACGTTATTGGTGACGCCCCGCCAAAGCGCTACGCAGAAGCCTTACGGACCGTGGTGGCTGATCCGGGGGTGGATATTGTCGTGGCTTGCATCACCCACCAGATGGTGACGCAGAGCCATCTAGTAGCCAAAGCGATCGTTGCTATCCAGCAGCGAACACCCAAACCCATTATCCCAGTGTTCATTGGCGGGACGCAGGTGCAACGTGCATTGGATACAGTGCGAAAAGCAAATTTGTCTGGCTTTGCCTATCCGGAGACGGGAATTTTTGCAGCCGGCGCTCTGGCGAGAAACAAGCGAATGCAATTACCCATACGTTCGATACCAAAAGCCGGAAGGTGGAAGCGCCAACCCTCGGCTAAGCTGGTAGCTCGAGTAGGAGTCGCAGCGAAGAAAATACTTCGTTCTGCCGGGATTCAGATTTTACCCACGTACGCCGTGCAGTCTGCAGCACAGGCAGCAACAATTGCGAAGCGGCTTGGCTATCCTGTGGTCATGAAGCTTGAAGCGCCAAGCGTTCTGCATAAAACAGAAGCAGGTGCCGTCGCGATTGATTTACATTCCCCCGCAATGGTCCAGACAGCGTATGCGAGATTTTCGAAGCGGTTTAGCAAAGTGCTAAAAAAATCTGACGCGCAGATTGTCCTCCAAGATCAACGGCAGGGTGGGCTTGAGCTCATCCTTGGTGCTGTTCGTGATCCACAGTTTGGTCCCATCATTGTTCTGGGCTACGGTGGGATTTTTGTTGAAGCTATGCACAGCGTGACCTACGCATGCGCACCTATGACCATTACTGATGCAAAAGTATTTGTGGAATCCTCACCCGTCTGGAAAGTGCTGCAGGGTGCGCGTGGTCAGGAATTTGCAACCCGGTCGGTTATACATCTAGTCGCTCAATTAAGCACTTTCATCGCTAAGCATCCAGAGGTGCAGAGTGTGGATCTTAACCCGGTGCTGGTCAATCATCAGGCTGCCACGCCCGTAGATGCCAGAGTTATGCAGTACGTCAAATGAAAATTTCTCTACCCCTAAGTAAAGTTGGCAACCCCCGGGTGTTCTTTTCACGCTTGGGCTACCATGCTGAACCCAATGGTAGCTACGCTCGGCGGGTGAGTGGTCAGCCCTTTCCTCGGTACCACGTGTACGCTGACTTTCGCGGTGAGGAAGTAATTGTAAACTTGCACTTGGATGCGAAGAAGCCCAGCTACGCCGGTACGTCTGCGCACGCAGGTGAGTATGACGGTCCGCTGGTGGAGGCAGAGTTGCAGCGGATTGCAAACGCGTAAGCACTGGAAAAACAGCGTGCATGGTATACTGACCCTATGAAACCAACCGTCAACAGTTTTACGTGGAAAATTGGAGGGCAGGCTGGCGATGGCATTATGGTCACCGGCGCGATGCTGAGTAAAATTTGCACCCGGGCTGGTTTGTGGGTCACGGATTACAGTGAGTACCCCAGCCTCATTCGGGGCGGGCACAACGCCCAGGTTGTCCAAGTGGACGCTGAGCAGATTTTTGCGCATGACCAAGGTATTGAAATCCTAGTTGCTTTGAATGAGGAAACCGTTCGACTACACGCCAAAGAGCTGAGCCCGGGTGGCGTCATCTTGCACGATCCAGATAAGCTGGTGATTAACGAAGCAATGCTGGGGGATCGACAGGACATCCAGGTCATTGGTGTGCCTTTTCTCAAAATAGCGAATAACCTGGGTGGGAAAGATATCATGCGGAACACCGTGGCCCTGGGCGCAACCCTGGGTTTGCTCCGCGCGCCAAAGGATTTGATTGCCGGAGTGATGCATGACACGTTTAGCGCAAAAGGGGATACAGTGGTGAAAATGAATGAAGATATTTGCATGGCTGGGTATCAGCACGTGGTAGAGCACATGCAGGAACCGTTTGGGTGGAATATCCAGGCGCAGCAGCTTCCGCCACGTATGGTTATGACCGGAAATGACGCCATTGCGCTTGGTTTACTGCACGGTGGTTTAAAATTCTACGCGGCATACCCCATGACGCCCGCATCGTCTGTTCTTACAGGATTGGCCGAATTAGCAGCAACGTACGGGATTGTGGTTCGCCATGCCGAAGACGAAATTTCTGCTGTCAACCTGGCGATTGGCGCATCCTACGCTGGTGCGCGGGCGGCCACAGGCACGTCTGGCGGTGGCTTCTGCCTGATGACCGAAGGGGTGGGCTTGGCTGCAGAAGCGGAAGTTCCACTGGTCATCATCAACGCCATGCGCCCAGGGCCATCCACCGGGTTACCAACCTGGACGGAGCAGGGTGACCTGCGGCTCGTCATGCACGCATCCCAAGGAGATTTTCCCAGAATTGTTGTTGCCCCTGGGGATGTGACGCAAGCCTTCCAAGAATCCGCCCGCGCAATGCAAATTGCTGAGGCATACCACCTGCAGGTGACGATTCTGACGGACAAGTATTTAGCAGAAAGCCATTGGAGTACGCCGAGTTTTACGCTGGATCAACTGCAACCAACCAGAGCTGGTTTTGCTGACGCGGCAACGTTCAAAGGTATGGATATGTACCAGCGTTATGCCGACTCCGCAAATGGTGTTACCCCACGCAGCATCCCAGGGCAACCAGGGGGCGTCCACACTGCGAATTCTGATGAACATGATGCAATTGGCCATGCCGATGAAACCTCAGAAATGCGCGTGCTCCAGGTGCAGAAACGGGAACGCAAACTCGTCGCTGCGCTGGCAGATATGCCACCACGCGTACTGCTGTACGGTGATGCTGATGCAGATATTACTCTCGTCACCTGGGGTTCGGCCACGCTGTCCTGCCGGGAAGCCATGCGGAAGCTCACTCGCATGGGCATTCGGGTGAACATAGTGCAAACCCTGTACATTCTTCCGTTCCCAGTGGAAGATTTGCAGGGGTATTTCCGAGCAGCCAAGAAAACTGTGCTCGTGGAAAATAATTTTTCTGGACAGTTCGGCGGCGTCCTACGAGAGTACACTGGCCTGCAGTGCAGCCATCAACTGCTGAAGTACGATGGCCGCCCTTTTTGGCCTGAGGAAATTGTGGATTTCGTGAAAGGTATTGTCTAACACCCATGGAAGCAACCCCTCAGCAGAGCGCAAAATTTAACACTGAGAAAGTTCCAACCTGGTGCCCTGGGTGTGGTGATTTTGGCATTTGGACAGCCTTGAAGAATGCCTTCACGGAAATGGCGTGGAACCCAGCTGATGTGCTGGTCGTCTACGGCATTGGCTGTTCGGGAAACATGTCCAGTTTTGTGAAGTCGTACGGTTTCCACGGCTTGCACGGTCGTGCTCTGCCCGTGGCCGTGGGCGCCAAGTTGGCCAACAAGAAATTGAAAGTGATCGTCGTTGGTGGTGACGGTGATGGGTACGGTGAAGGCGGGAATCACTTCATCCATACCCTTCGGTCCAACCCAGACATTACCTACATTGTGCACGATAACCAGGTGTACGGCCTGACCAAAGGTCAAACTTCACCCACAACGGAACAAGGAGAGAAGACCAGTTCTGCCCCGGAAGGCGCGCCAGATCTACCCATCAACCCGCCAGCGCTGGCCATTGCTGCAGGTGGGACGTTTGTGGCGCAGGGTTTTTCTGGGGATACGCGCCAGCTTACCCAGCTCATCAAAGACGGGGTGGCACACCCAGGCATGGCGCATATAAATGTGCTACAACCCTGTGTGACCTTCAACCACCACAACACGTTTTCCTGGTTCTTCAAGCGGGTGTACAAGGTGGAAACCACGCCGTACGACTTTTCCAACAAGACCGAAGCCTTTACCAAGGCTTTGGAGTGGGGTGATAAAATTCCCACAGGCTTGCTCTACCGCGAAATCCGCCCAACCTTGGAAGAGCAGATTTCCGAGCTTCGACACGACCCGTTGGTGGAGAAACCACTGCCGGTTGACCTTGCAGCAACGTTACAAACCTACATTTAGCGTAGGTAGCGTACCCACAGGTACCCAGAAGCAATTGCTACCGTGAGCAGCATGACGGGGACACCAGTACGTAAATACGCTCGGAACCGTATGGGGTAACCGGACTTTTCGGCTATGCCTGCAACCACCAGGTTGGCACTGGCACCCACCAGCGTTCCATTTCCACCCAGGCACGCGCCCAGGGCTAATGCCCACCAAAGCGGGCCAAGCGGGAGGCTGGAAAGCGCGCCAATGTCCTTCACCAAGGGGATCATGGTGGCGACAAATGGAATGTTATCAATGAAGGCGGAGAAAATGGCAGCGCTCCAGAGAATGACTAAGGCAGTGCCAACGAGATTACCACCGGTGAGATTGAGCATCTGCTCTGCAAGGAACTGGATTGCACCTACTTCTTCCAATCCGCGGACCAGTACGAAGAGGCCCACGAAGAAGAAAATTGTTGGCCATTCCACTTCTTTCAGTACACGTTCCGGGTTTTGGTTATCCAACAACCATAGGACGCCAGCCCCTGCCAAGGCAATGGTGGCAGCTTCCAAGTGCAGGGTGTTGTGCAAGATGAAACCCAAGAGCACAAGTCCCAGAATGACCAACACCTTCTTCAGTAGTGCGGGATTGGTAAGTGCATCTCGCTCATTGAGCTGGAGAATCCGTGCTTGCAGTTTTGGGTCTGTATGCAAGGATTTGCGCCAAAAGAAACGGAAAAGTAGGAGCACAATTGGAATGGTAAGGAGGATGATGGGCGCAAGGTTTCCCAAGAAATCCATGAACGAAAGCCCGGCGGCAGAGCCAATGAGAATGTTTGGCGGGTCGCCAATGAGTGTTGCTGTACCTCCAATGTTGCTCATGAAAATTTCTGCCATCAGGAATGGCATGGGTGAAATCCGAAGGTTGTCTGCAAGCACGAATGTCACGGGCACCACCAGCATGACTGTCGTAACGTTATCCAGGAAAGCAGAAAAGACCGCGGTGATAATACTGAGCACCAGGAGAATGCGCCATGGTTCACCTTTCGCGAGTTTCGCCGCACGGATTGCAACGTATTGAAACATGCCGGTGTCTTTGGCAATGGTGACAATAATCATCATGCCAATGAGTAACCCCAAGGTGTTAAAGTCCACCCCCTCCACAGCTTGCTCTTGGTTCAAGATTCCCATGAGGATCATGAGGACCCCGCCAACCATAGCAACCACTGTTCGATGAATGCGTTCGGAGATAATGAGCCCGTAACTGAGAATGAAAACGCCAACTGCTGCCCAGATGTGCATAGGGGTTAGGGTTATTGCAGCGCTGCGTGCATCGCCCGTTTCACGTCTCTCCGGCTTATGTACCCAACAATTTTCTGTGACCCTTCTTCCACCACCGGGACACTGCGGACGCCGTACTTCGCAATGAGTGTTGCAACTTCAATGAGGGTATGGTTGTCGTGCACGCTGTGAATTGCTGTGGTCATGCAGTCAGCCACTGGAACATTAGCCATTGCCAGAACGCACTTCTTAAAAAACTCCTCAGCCTCAAACGTCGCCGCGGTTGGGTCTGCTTCCAGGTAGTCAGGAACCATTTTTGTAATCAGATCTGCAAGGGATACGACCCCCACAAGTTTTCTGCTGGTAAGGTCAGCAACAATCGCTGTTGATTCCATATCTTTTTCAATGAAAGTCCTGATTGCGTCTTTGAACGTCGTTTCTGGCGTAAAGAGTGTCAGCTCTGTACGCATCACATCGCGAACCAGCATAGGGGTAGGGTTAAGAGAGAAAATGTCCAGTACATATACTACTCATTTAGGAGGAGTTTGACAACCCTTGCATTTTTCAGGCAGCAGAGTAGCCTTGTCGGTATCCCTCAAGGAGGAGGAAAATGCTCTTTGCGTGGTTTCGGCAGAAGATTAATCCACCCAAAAATTCCGTGCAGCATGAACCGCTGTGCCCGTGCGGAGGGACCTTGCAACATCCTGATGCGACCACATCGTTTACGTGGCTCGTCTGCAGTAAATGTGGGCTCTTCCGGCATCCTTCGTGCGTCACCGCGTTCCAAAAAAGTAGCCACTCATCACCCAGATGAGTGGCTTTTTCATTGATTTTTCCTAAAGGGCAAGCCTGAGAAAGTCTGGTATACTACCAGATATGCAGACTACATGGCGGGTGGCTGAACCGGTC
>CAZBMC010000027.1:0-11643 GCA_964493065.1 uncultured Gammaproteobacteria bacterium | reverse complement strand
CACACTTTCATGTAGAAGATTTCTAAGGCACCTCGGCGGTGGGCGTAGAGACCACGGACCACGTTTCCAACGACTTCGACATTCGTTACTTGCGCCAGGAAGACATTGGTAAAAAAGGTTTCCACGTCCTGATCCAAAATTGCCGGGCAGGACATCATTTCTGCAAAGACGACCTGCACCGGTAAGATTTGCGCAGCAGTGTGCACAATGCCAAGTTGCGCATCTCGGGAGCGATCTTGGTCCAAGAATTTTCGAAAGATGACCATTGCATCCTCAAGGTCAATGCCATGGTCCGGCGCTTGCGCGCTCCGTAGTGCGTCAACGAAGTTCTTCGCGTGTTGGTTGCTGGGTCGCACGTCGCCTCCTCTCAAAGAGCATTTTTTCTTCTGGTCTTTTGTGCTACCTTAGCCGTACCTATGTCAGCTGTCAAACGGAAGCAAGCACTGAAAGCTATTCCAAAACTCAAACCTTTTCCAGGTGGGCTTACTATTTGCTACATCGGGAATGGGAAGGGGAAAACCACAGCCGCAGTGGGCGTGGCCGTGCGCGCAGCAGGGGATGGAAAGCGGGTATTGTTTTTTCAATTTTTCAAAAGCCCAAAGTGGCCGTCTGGTGAACGGGAGAGTTTACGAAAACTGGGCATCCACGTGGAAGTACACGGCAAAGGGTTTGTGGGCATTTGGGGGGACAAGAAACCCAAAGCAGAGCACCAAGCTGCGGCGAGGACTGCGTTTGTCAAAGCGAACAAGCTCGTTTTATCCGGAAAGTACGACGTGGTAATTCTCGACGAACTCATTTCCTGCGTCGAGGAGGGGCTGCTGACGGTTGAGGATGTCGTCGCACTTATTCAAACCAAACGTGAACAAGCAAAAAATCTTCACCTGGTGCTCACTGGCCACTCGAAGTACCCTGCCATTCTCAAAGTTTGTGATGTGGTGTCGGAAATGCAGATGCTGAAGCATCCGTTTTACGACGGCTTTTTGGCGGTAAAGGGGATTGATTACTAGAGCTGAAAAGCCGTCCGCCCGCCGAAGCTTCCGAGCGAAGGAGGGTAAAGCTGTAGTGCGGTAGAGATCTTGAAGATCCGTAACAATCTGTCATTGCGAGGAACGAGTCACCGAGTGACGTGGCCTGTCTGCCGACGAGGTAGGCAATCTTGCTGAAATACGGGAGCCAGATTGTTTATGGTATCGGGTAGCCCGGGTCCCCTGACCCGGGCGTTTTCCGTGAGGCGAGGTCAAGGGACCTCGCCTACCCACCTTTGGAAATAAAAAGAGACCAGGGGTGAGCTGGTCTCTGCATGAGCTTCGTTTTTCGCTACTTCGTCTCAGCAGTACTTGACTTTCGCGTGGCTGCGTAGAGTGGATGGAAGTAGGGGTTCTTGGATAACGCGGCAAACTTTTCAGCGTCCTTTTGGGTAATCCAGTACATGTCAATTGCGAGGACAAGCACGAGTGCTTCATCCGCTAGTTCTGGTAAGCCGGAAAATGCGACATAGGCTCTCCCGGTTAATGAAGCAGAACTCACGGCAAATGCCGGTTGCAGGTTCCCATTGCTATCCCATTTGCAGCGAATTTGAAGTCCGCCGCCAAAGACTTCCAGTACCTCATTCCGAACGATAAATGAGATTGGGATTTTTACGTTATCCCGAAGCGCCTGGCACTTCTTCAGTGCAAAGGTAAGGTACTTGTGCGGATTCTCGCCCGGCACTTCAGCAATGCAAGCACTGCTGTACGTACTAACGCTTTCATCCGCCAGCACAATCACCCCACCTTTTCGATGTTTGGATTCGTATTCGGGCAAACCATGCAGTGCCATCATAAGCTCATTAGCGCGTTGGCAAATGCGCTCAAGGTTCTGACCGAGGAACTGCTGCTGGTAGGGCCGCCATCTCACCTTCTGATTTTCAACCATTTACTCTCCTTCTCTTGAGGTTTTTCGTTTCGGTTTACCTTAGATTTTTGCCTTGAAAATGTCAATATTTTGGTAAAAACATTTCCTGTGCTACACTCCAAAGGCTTAACAACGAGTAGGTAAACCGGTGTGAATCCGGTACGGTCCCGCCACGGTATTTCATCCCTTTGGGGGTGGAGAGTCCGACGCCTTCCCTATCACATGATGGGGAGAAGACAAATCCTTCGGGGAAAAGGTCGAACATGGATGGGTGTATCCTACGACTGCCTGAGGTCGTAGGTATTTTTTCGTCACTTTTCTAACGCTATCTCTATGCAACAACTTCGACGTTTTCGCATCCTGGGTCTTGGGCTTTTCGCCGTCATTCTTTTAGCAGCTTGCACAGCAGTCAATACAAACTCCACAGCAAATGTAAATTCCGCAAATCAAAACATAAACACTGCAGCGAACAATACCAATGTTTCATCAGCGAGTTACCTCTACCCCGGCCAGACGGGGAAGAATGCGCTGGAACTGTTGAAGGCAAAGTACCCAAACACCACCACGAAAACGTCCACGGCAGGGGAGTACGTGACCGGCATTGATGGGAAGGAAGCAAGTGCCACGGAGTACTGGCAGTTTTTGGTGAACGGGAAGGAAGCACCGGTGGGCGCGGGCGTGTACGAAACCAAAGCCTCTGATACTATTGAGTGGAAACTCGTCTCCTTCTAGCTACAACTCCTATGCATTTTCGCCAACACCTGACTTCTAAAAACCTCATCATCATTGGGCTCATCGCATTTGCAGCTGTATCCCGGTTTTTGCCACACCCCATGAACTTTGCGCCAGTGGCTGCTGTGGCCTTGTTCAGCGGCGTGTACCTGGATAAACGGGCAGCGCTGTTCGTGCCACTGGTGGCCATGATCGTTTCGGACATTTTCTTGGGTTTTCACAATGTCATTGCATTTACTTGGGGTTCCATGATTCTCGTTGGTGTTATTGGCATCATGGTAAAGCGAAAGAAAAATGTGTGGACCGTGGCTGGCGGGGCTCTGCTCGGGTCTATTCTCTTCTTCCTGATTACTAACGCGGCAGTGTGGTGGGTGGGGCAGGGAGATTTCTACCCCATGAATTTCTCGGGTTTACTGTTGGCGTATGAGTACGGTCTGCCGTTCTTCCGCAACACACTGCTGGGTGATTTGTTCTACGTCGGTGCACTCTTTGGGGTAGCTGAATTGGCGTTTGCCTGGTTGAAATCACGCCAAGTTGCTGTTCTTCCCTCGGCAGAGTAAGTAGAGATTAGATTTCTGTGAAAAAAAGTGACCGTCTTTGGGTTTACTACCTTTTCTGGAAACAGAAAAGGTAGCGCCAAAAGATTTTTGGGGGACCGGTAATGCTTGTGCATGGTAAAAAATTTCGGGGTACCGCGCCCAACCACGCGACCGGTCCCCCAAACCCCCAGGGGGAACGCATCACTATTTTGCAGGGAGGGGCAGAATATCTGACCCGAAGCCAGGGTTGCCTTCCTCGCCTTCCAGGGGTACACTAGCAGCCATGCGGAACTACCGTCGCTATGGAGCAGAATACGGCCGCCAGCCTGTCCGCGGTGGCCAAAAACCGGACCGGAATCGGCTCGTGGTCATTGGGCTCATTGCTGTCGTGGTCATTCTCTTTGGCCTGTACTTGCGCACGGGGAAGCGGAACACCCCGGCTAATGAAAATGCGAATACCAGCACGTTGGTGAACACCAACGCGTTTTCGCTCACGCCAACGGGACCCGCTCTAACCACGGCAGACTGTACGGCAGTAGTGAGCCGGGGGACGACCACGGAAAAAGTTGTTGCCCTTACCTATGACGTGGGTACAAAACCCGGGGACGTGGGGAAGACCGTTCCGGTGGTTAAAGCTGCCAACGTGCCAGCTGCCTTCTTCGTGCCAGGCAAATTAGCCGAGACCGAGCGGACCAGCGTGGAGCTCATTCGGGATGCGGGCTTCCCGGTGTACAACCACAGCTACGATAATCTGCGCTTCCCAACCCTCACCGCGCAGGAAATTACTGCGCAGCTCGACAGTACGGAGAGCTTCATTTCTGGCATTACGAATCTCACCACCAAGCCGTACATGCGGTTACCAGCCGGCGCGTCCAACGCGACGGTGGTCGAAGCAGTTCGCGCCGCGGGCTACTGCCCACTCACCTGGACGGTGGATGGACTGGATATTCAGAGTGACGCAACGGCGACGAGTGTGGTCACCCGGGTGATGCGGTTTGTGGAGCCAGGGGCAATTATCCTCCTGCACGCCGGGAGCGACCTTGCCGCAACTGTCACGCCGCAAATTGTGAGCCAAGTGCAGGCCGAAGGCTTTCGGTTCGTTTCCCTGGATGAGCTATTCCGTTTGGGGAAACCAGCCGGCGCTGTGACGAATACGAATACGTCGGCAACGAGTAATGGGAATGTATCAGCCAGTGAACGCAGTGTGAATACCACGCAGCCAGCCTAAGGTTTTCCGCAATTTTTTTCGCTGGAGCGGCTACTACAGCGTGTGGTATACTAGGCTTCGCCAACAACGATTTGTCTTTTTACACCTATGGAAAATCTGCATCCTTCACTTCACCCCACACCAACCCCAGAAAAACCTCGCGGCATAACCAAACAGACCTTGGTGATTGCGGTGGTGCTTAGCTTGGTTTTGGGTACCGTGGGCGGGGGATTGGCGGGGAGTTTGGTTTCGAATGGGACGTTTGACCACTGGCTCAACCGCACATCCGTGGCAACCGATGCGACGGGTACGGCAACGACAGTGCAAGTAGAAGAAGAGTCAGCCACTATTGATGTGGTGAACAAGGTGCAGAACAGTGTGGTGAGCATCGTGGGTACCCAAGATTTGAGCAAGATCACCACGTCCTACCCAGACGATTTTTTCAATAACTTCTTTGGTCTTCCTGCGCAGCCGCAGACTGGCTCCCGAGAAGTGAGCAGCGGGTCGGGGTTCATTGTGACCGCGGACGGGTATGTGATGACCAACAAGCACGTCATTGACGGGACGAATACGGATTACACCGTGCTGACGAATGATGGGAAGAAGTACGCTGCGAAAATCATTGCTTCAGACCCATCGAACGACTTAGCAATCTTGAAAATTGAAGCGAAAGATTTGCAGCCGGTGAGTTTTGGTGATTCAGCGAAGCTGCAAATTGGCCAGACCGTCATTGCCATTGGCAATGCGTTGGGGCAGTTCCGCAACACGGTGACCAAAGGCGTTATCTCTGGCTTGTCCCGTCGTATCACTGCCGGGGACGGGCAGAGCACGGAAACTTTGGAAGATGTCATTCAAACCGATGCGGCCATTAACCGTGGGAATTCCGGTGGGCCGTTGCTGGATATTACCGGCAGGGTCATTGGCGTGAACACCGCGGTGAGCCAGGATGGCCAGCTGATTGGGTTTGCCATTACCGGGAACCAGGCGAAGCAAGTGTTTGAGAGCGTGCAGAAGAACGGCCGGATTATTCGGCCGTACCTGGGTGTGCGGTACATTCCGGTCACGAAAGCGCTGCAAGAGCAGAACAAGCTCACTGTGGACTACGGCGTGCTGGTCTTACGCGGAGAAACGAGTTCTGACCTAGCGGTCATTCCTGGGAGCCCAGCGGACAAAGCGGGGATTGTGGAAAATGATATCATTTTGGAAATGGACGGTGTGAAACTTGATGCTGAGCATAGTCTGGCTGGCCAGATTCAGAAGAAGAAGCCGGGTGACGTGGTGTCGCTCAAAGTCCTGAGCAAGGGGAAGGAGAAGACGACCCAAGCGACGTTGGAGGAATCGAAATAGCAAGCTTTGGAAAAAAAAGAACCGCTCTGCGGAGCGGCTCGAAAGGTGCTTACGAAATGTTGTCGAACTGGGTTTCAATGAGGAATCGTATTGACACCCGTCTATCACGTTCCGCTGCCTCTTGTATAGCGGCAACATCTTGTCGTAGTTGGCTGATGGCTTCCTCACTCATTGGCCCGGTAACTCCGGTAAAGGTTGGGGTGGAAGGTACTTTTCCATTGTTCATAACATCTCCTTTGCGTACATGTTGCCTAAAGGGTAGCAAATACCAGAAGCTTATCAAGCAACCTTGTGAGCATATGCAGAGACTGCTACACTCTGTCCATGCCCGCATTGCACGATCAAATCCAAGACCTCCAAGCGAAGCTGACTTCGACTTGGGGGTTACTTTGACCTTGACCAACGTCGCCAGCGCTTGGGTGAACTCGACGAGCAGATTCGCCAACCTGATTTTTGGTCAGACCAGGAACAGGCCAGGCGCGTGAGCCAGCAAGCCGAAACGCTGCGGAAGGAGCTGCAGCAGTGGGACACCCTGAAGACCGGGGTGACCGAGCTTTTGGCATTTGCGGCAGAAGCCGGGAGCGAGCCAAGCTTGCAAGCGGATATGGAAAAGCAATTATCGGTTTTGCAAAAGCAGTATCAGGCTTTGGAATTCCAGGTCCTTCTGGCACAACCGTATGATGAGAAAGATGCCATTGTGGCAATCCACGCGGGCACTGGCGGCACGGACGCGCAAGACTGGGCAGAAATGCTGTTGCGCATGCTCCTTCGCTTCTGTGAAAAGAAAGGTTGGCAAGCACGCTTGGTGGACGAGTCTCGCGGCCAGGAAGCAGGCATCAAAAGTGCAACCTTCACCGTCAGCGGTCGGTTTGCGTACGGGTATTTAAAAGCTGAAGCCGGGGTGCATCGCTTGGTACGCATTTCCCCCTTTGATGCGGAGAAAATGCGGCATACGTCTTTTGCCTTAGTGGAGGTGTTACCATCGTTCGATGAAGTGGAAGAGACGTCTATTGATGAGAAAGACTTGCGCGTGGATACGTTCCTCTCCTCTGGACATGGCGGGCAGAGCGTGCAGACAACGTACTCTGCTGTCCGCATCGTCCACATTCCCACCGGGATTACCGTGTCCTGCCAGAACGAACGTTCGCAGAAGCAGAACCGGGAGACGGCCATGAAAATTCTGCGTGCCAAGCTGCACCAAATTTCCCTTACTGCCCGGGAAGAAGAGAAGCAGGCGCTTCGGGGGGCGTACAGCGAAGCGGCCTGGGGCAACCAAATTCGGAGTTACGTGCTGCAGCCGTACCAGTTGGTGAAGGACCACCGGACGAACGTGGAAACCACAGACCCGGAAAGTGTGCTCAATGGCGGCATTGACCTGTTCATTGAAGGGTACCTGCGGCAACAAGCCGGGAAGCGGAAGAGCTAACCAAGAGACGTTTTGACACCCTTGCCCAATGGCGGTAAGGTGATTTCCTATACACCAAAACGGAAATTATTTCTTTGACAATAGGTTTTGAAAGAGAGGTTACTATGTGTGGAATTGTAGGGTATACCGGGGAAATGCCGGTCATGCCAATTCTGCTGCAGGGGTTACGTCATGTTGAGTACCGTGGGTATGATTCTGCAGGTGTTGCGATTCTGCAGGACGGGCGCATCAACGTGTTGAAGAAGCAAGGCAAGATTGCAAACCTTGAAGGTATTGCGAGCGGAGAGTTTCCTGATGCGACCTGTGGGATTGGTCATACGCGATGGGCAACCCATGGGGTGCCCAACGATACCAATGCTCACCCACTGGATGGCTGCACTGACCTTAGGCATGCGTGTAAAACGAGAGTTACTCTGGTGCATAACGGTACGCTTGAGAATCATCATGCGATTCGCGCAATGCTCATTGAGAGCGGGCACGTATTTACGTCCCAAACCGATACCGAGCTTCTGGCGCATATGATTGGCGAAGCGTACGCAGGGGATCCTGTTCGTGCGCTTGCTGGAGCGTTGCGAAATGTGGAAGGTGCGTATGCATTAGCTATTCTTTTCGGAGAGCATCCAGGTGTGGTCTTCTTCGCAAAGAAGGGTGGACCCTTGCACATTGGCGTGCGGCAAGATGGTCGCTATCTCGCTTCTGACATTTCGTCCTTCCGACAGTACACAGATGAGGTCATTTCACTCCGTGACGGCCAGATTGGCTTCATTACTGGAACTGAGCAGCACATCGAGTCGCTGGACGGTGTGCCGGTAGAGCCGAAGGTGGAAACGGTGACCTGGAAGCTGGAGGAAATTCAGAAAGGTGGCCATCCCTATTTCATGGAGAAAGAGATCCTCACTCAGGACTCGTCGTTGCGGGAGTTGCTGGGTGGACGCTTGCAAGCAGATGGAACCATCAAACTCGGTGGTTTGGAATCGCATGGTGCAGCATTGCGGGATATTGCCTCTTTCATTTTCGTTGCTGCCGGAACATCATTGCATGCAGGCATGATTGGGAAGACGTACTTTCAAGAAATTGCCCGTTTACATGCTGAGTATGAGAATGCTTCTGAGTTAGCAAATCAGCATGCACCGTGCTTCCGAGACCGGACCGCCTTTTGGGCAATTAGCCAATCCGGAGAAACGACTGATTTGATTAAAGCCATTCACCGTGTCCATGCGTACCACCTGCCCTGCTTCGGTTTGGTGAACGCTGTGGGATCGGAGATCGCGCAGCTAACCGACGCCGGTGTGTACTTGCATGTCGGGCCTGAGCGTGGCGTCGCCTCAACAAAAGCGTTCACCGGACAGGTGCTCGCACTGTGCCTCATTAGTTTGTACCTGCGGCAATTGCACGGCTTGGCGCAGGAACCCTGGGTCTGTCATTTACTGGCTGGCGTACAAAAAATTCCAGACTTGGTCGCGCAGACCATTGCCCGAATGGCTACGTACAAGCCGATTATTGAAAAGTACATGGGGTTTGAAAATTTCCTCTTCCTTGGCCGAGGCGTGAACTACCCAACCGCGTTGGAAGGTGCGCTCAAGTTGAAAGAAGTAGCGTACGTCAATGCAATTGGACACTCAGCTGGCGAAATGAAGCATGGACCTATCGCGCTCATTGAAGCTCGTTTCCCAACTATGGTCATTGCTTTACGGCAAGACAAAAGTTACGAAAAGGTGCTGGGGAACATTGCCGAAATTCGAGCGCGGAAGGGGAGAGTCATTGCAATCGCAACTGATGGTGATGAGAACATTCATCAGTACGTGGATGATGTTCTCTACATCCCAGAGGTGGACTACTACCTGACGCCAATACTTGCCGCAATTCCGTTGCAGCAATTCGCCTACCGTATTTCGGTTCTGAAGGGGTGGGATCCCGACCAACCGCGCAATCTTGCAAAGGCTGTAACGGTTGAGTAAAGACGTTCTTTTTCTCAACACCCTTCTTCGGAAGGGTGTTTTGACATCTTGGAAAACCTCGCCTACACTACCTTCACCTGACAAGCGGGCGAGGTCTGACCATGACCCCATCTCGCTGGCTTTTTATACTCGCGCTCAGTCTCTGCACTGGAATTACCTTGGTGGTTCCAGAATTGCCCCTATGGATTCGCATTGCCCTCAGCTGCAGCCTGGCCGGCGTGTTGCTTCGTTGGCATGGTTCATGGCGTGTCTGGGGTTTGGGCTTCCTCTGCGTCGCTGGAGCCGCTGTGCATACGCAGCAAGCTTTGGTCCTTCCTCGTGCCCCTCAAGGTGTTGTTGATGCGCCTGGGGTGGTACGCCGGGTCACGCAGGTGGATACAGATGCCAGCCGCGTGGTCATTGATATTGGTCAGAGTGTGTTTGTTTCCGTTTCCTTGGGTGCAGACCCACCGCAGGTAGGGGATGTTGGGCAGCTGAGGTGTAAGTCGGTGAAAACGGACTCACTTCGGCCCAGTATCGCTCGGCGTGAACGGTTGGTCGGAACGTGTGCGACACCAAGTTTCAGCATCAAAGCATCAGGAACGTGGTACAACCCCTACCGCATTCTGGCACAGGCGCGTCAGGGTTTCATGCGTGCAGTGCACAAAGCTCTGCCTTTTGCCGAAGCAAGTCTGGGTATTGGTATGGTCATTGGTGACACCAGCGGCGTTGACCGTGCAACTCTGGATGCGTTCCGAACCACGGGCCTCACACACCTCGTGGCGGTCTCGGGCGCCAACCTTGCCTTGGTGCTTGCCGTGGTCATCACGTTTTTGCAAACTCGATTACCCCGCGGGCCACGGCTCGTGGTATTCTCACTGCTCACAGTTGGTTTTGTGCTGCTCACGGGTGGAGACTCGTCCATTGTCCGAGCGGGGATCATGGCCGTGCTCGCGTTGGTCGTCCAAGCCTGTGGCCGCAAACCCGGGACGTTGAATGTCCTGGTACTTGCCGGCATGGTCATGCTGTGGGTGAATCCAACTTTTCTCTGGGATGATCGGGGATTTGCACTCTCCTTTGGCGCCACCTATGGGCTCATTGCTTGGGGGCAGCCCATGCAGCGGGGGATGGAGCGCTGGCGGTTCCCCGCTTGGTTGGCCGAAGCACTGGCTGCTACCTTTGCCGCCAGTCTGGCCACACTCCCCATTTCCTTAAGCTCATTCCAACGCCTGCCGGTCATCAGTCCGCTGGCGAATATCGTTGTTGTTCCGCTCATCCCGTGGATCATGATTCTCGTGTCGGTCGCTGGGATTGTCGCACTCGTCTTTCCGCCCCTGGCCATGCTCCCCGGTACAGTTGCGTGGCTGCTCATTCGGGCCGTTGCCTGGGTCGCAAATCGTGGTAGTGCAATTTCGTGGGCAAGCATGGCCATGTCCCCACTCACCGCATCGCTCCTGGGTCTCAGCGTCTTCCTGCTCACTTTATTCACCTTTCGCAAACATGTCCGCCAACTCTTTCAGTAGACTCAAAGCGCCCCTCCTCTTCCTGCTGGTGTGCGTCATCGCGGTTGGCATTTGGACGTTCCAAGCCAAAGAACCCAGCACACTTCGCATGTGGTTTGCGGACGTGGGTCAGGGTGATGGGATCATAATCCGGACGCCAGATCAATCCACCATCATCGTGGACGGCGGACCCAGCCGTTCGTTCCTCAAGGACGTTGATCAGCGTGTGCCCATCAACGACAAGGACATAGATTTGCTGGTGGCCACGCACCCTGACGCTGATCATATTACTGGCTTGGTGCCGCTGCTGGAGAGTGGGCGCGTCCGGCATGTGCTCATCAACCGGGTGGAAAAGGAAACCGCGGTGTACAAAAAAATCCTGGAGCTCATGGATACCCAACGTATTCCCACCATCGAAGCCACCGCAGGGCAAGTCTATACCTTTGGCGATGTGTCGCTCACCGTACTCTGGCCAGATCCTGAGCGTCTCCCCAACCTGATGGGAAAGAAGGTGGATTACAATCTCGCATCAATCGTTCTGCACATCCAGCACGGTGAAAATGATTTCCTCCTCACCGGGGATGCGCCCATTCCCGTTGAAGATGTGCTCGTTGCCAGCCAGAAGATCCCCGACGTTGACGTTCTCAAAGCTGGGCATCATGGCAGCCGTACGTCAACGGGTGATACGTTGTTGCAAGCCACAAAGCCGGAGTACGGCATTCTTTCCGTTGGCGCAAAGAATCGGTATGGCCACCCCACAGCAGAAACCTTGAATCGATTGCAGCAAGCTGGCGTGCAAATATTCCGCACAGACCGGCAGGGGACAATTCTGGTGGAAAGTAGCCAAAATGAACTCCGGATTATCCCGGAGCGCGTCACGCCTTGACGGTCCAACGATGAGGCGGTAAGGTACAGCAAACAGACAAATTACCTCCCCTGTAGGTGTATTCACACCTGATGCGCTTTCTGCCTAGAGGTGAGCTCCCCGCTCACCTCGATTTTTTTGGAGCTTGTCTAGAACAGCTTTCGTGATTTGAGGATTCTACGCAGTAGGAGCTGG
>CAZBMC010000026.1:0-11878 GCA_964493065.1 uncultured Gammaproteobacteria bacterium | reverse complement strand
AGTTAGCCACGATTCTGGGGACAACCCCCAGTGCTGCCACGCAGTTAGTTGAGGGACTGGTGGAAGCCAGTTTGGTTACCCGAAAAGCCGATACGAAGGATCGGCGCGTCACCTGGCTTGATCTCTCCGCAAAAGGGAAAAAAACTTTTACCAACTTTCATCGCGCACACCTTCGGCGGCTATCGGAACTGCTGCGGCCGCTCAGTAATACCGATTTGGCAAATCTCATCACCATTCAACGTAAACTTCTCTAACCCTAAACGTACATGCCTGACAACATTATTGACGTGCAGAATCTCAAAAAGCAGTATGGCGACCTTTTGGCCGTTGACGGCATTTCTTTTGTCGTTTCTAAAGGTGAGACCTTTGGTATCCTCGGCCCAAACGGTGCCGGGAAAACCACCACCTTGGAAATGATGGAAGGGTTGAAAGGCATTACCAGTGGTACTGTCATCCTCGATGGGAAGGATGTAACGAAACACCCGCGCGAAGTGAAAGCCATTATCGGCGTCCAACTGCAGGCCTCCTCGTTCTTCGACGGACTGAATCTAAAAGAACTCGTCGACACCTTTGGCGCGTTATATGGCAAAGAGGTTGACGCTATGAAACTCTTGCGTGAAGTGCAGCTGGAGGAGAAAGCCAAGAGTAAGGTGAAAGAGCTCTCTGGTGGGCAGAAGCAGCGGCTGTCAATTGCGGTGGCGTTGGTAAACCAACCGAAGGTGCTGTTCCTGGACGAGCCTACAACGGGCTTGGATCCGCAAGCCCGCCGAAACTTGTGGGATTTGATCAACCAGATTAAAAGCCGGGGCGTGACCATTATTCTTACCACGCACTACATGGAAGAAGCAGAAGTGCTGTGCGATCGGATTGCCATTATGGACCACGCCAAGATTATTGCCCTGGATACCCCGCACAATTTGCTCAAACTCGCTGATGTTGGAACCACGGTGCAATGCAATGTTGATAAACCACTAGCAGGAGAGGCGCTGCGTCAACTTAGCCAGGCAACCGACGTGGAAGTAATGGATCACATGTTCAGCTTCAAGACGAAGCAGCCTGAGTCAGCGCTACCTGCGCTTTTCACCTTGGCGCAGCAGCAAGGCGTTGCGCTCCACGACGTGCAGGTGCACCAGGCAACATTGGAGGATGTCTTCCTCAAACTCACCGGCCGAAAGTTGCGAGAGTAATTCTACACCACTCACTTTCCCCCTATGACTATTCGTAAACTCACCATTGCTTCGCTGAAAATGTTCGTGCGGAACAAGCAAGCGCTGTTCTTCACTATCTTCATGCCATTCATCTTCATTGGCATTTTTGGTCTCATTGGTTTTGATAAGCCCCAGACAATTGATTTGGGCATTGTGACGCAGAATCCTTCGCCGGCAACACAATCGTTTGTTGAGTCACTGAATGACATTTCCGTTTTCAAAGTGCACAAAGGAGCTGAGACGGATGAGCGAGCCGAGTTGCAGAATGGGAAACGCGCGGTGGTGGTGCTCATTCCAGATAACCTCTTCCCAGACCCCAACAGCAAGACGGTGCCCGCGCCCAAGCAGGTGGTGATTTTGAAGAATATTGCTTACGAGCAGCAAGGGCAGACTGCGATCAGCATCCTCAACCAGCTTTTTGACAAGACGACGCTGCAGGTGACGAAGGCGCCCATACTCTTCAATCTCGACGTGCAATCCATCAACGCCAAGAAAGTGCGGTACATTGACTTCCTCCTGCCAGGGATTGTGGCCATGTCCATTATGCAAATGGCTGTGTTCTCCGTGGCTTTCGTGTTCACTGATTACAAAGAGAAGGGGATTCTGAAGCGCTTGCTGGCCACGCCCATGAAGCCCCAAGATTTTGTGGCGTCCCAAGTGATCACGCGGTTGATTGTTGCGGTGGTGCAGTCTGGCATTCTCCTGGCCGTAGGGGCGCTCATCTTCAAGTCACACATCTACGGCAACCCGTTGCTGGTACTTTTAACCGTACTCCTGGGTGGCATTATGTTCTTGGGTCTTGGCTTTACCATTTCTGGTCTTTCCAAAACAGTAGAAGCGGTGCCAGCCATAGCGAACATCATTATTTTCCCCATGCTCTTCCTGTCAGGGATTTTCTTCCCAACCACAAGTATGCCGGGGTGGCTGCAGCACGTGGTGGAGTACCTGCCCTTGCAACCCTTTGCGCATGCGTTGCGATCTATTGTCGGGGATGGTGCGAATTTTAACGCAATAAAAGGCGATCTTGCTTGGGTCTTTGGCTGGGCCGTGGTTCTGGTGGCTCTTGCCGTGATCACCTTCCGGTTTGAGGAGAAGCGAGTGTAGAAGGATGGGAAAGCCATAGACAGCAAAGCTGTTGAGAAAAGAGTAGGAGATTGTTCAATACTATAGACAGTGCACTGGAGGTTCAATGCACATTACGAAAGAAGCGGTACTGTGTTTTGCAAAAATACTGGAAGAAGCTGGGTATACAGAGGGGGCGTATGAGCTCGTAGCAACCGAGATCCTACCAAGGGCGAAGGCAAATGGCACCACTCTGTATGAAGCGGCGGAATTGTATGCTAACGCGGATGAAGAACAGGATACCTCATGGTATCAACTCCATCTCGCCTTGCTACACATTCCTACGGTGCGCTTATCACAGTTAAAGCGAAGTAAATAAAGCGGTACAAAATGTATCGCTTTTTTTGCATGCTATACTTTGCACATATGGACTATCCAAAAAAAGGCTTTGTTGTACTCTGCTTGGCACTCATTGGCTTTGTGGTTCCACTGCAGATGCGGGCAGCAGTTGCCCCAGACCGGGTTGTGCAGAGGTATTCTTCATGGCGGAAGTACACAAATCTCGTAACGACGCGAGGGAAGTTTACCGTCCAAGTAGTAGCGGCGAGTTTGCGGAACCCCAAACTCCGCGTGGCAACCCTTACGAACACCAAAGGGGATTGCAAAGACAACTGTCCGGTAGCGCCGCTCATCAAGTATGTTCAACGCTTGAAGGGGTTTGCAGGCGTGAATGGAACGTACTTCTGCCCAGCGGATTACGCAGCCTGCCGGAACCAAGATGGTTCCTACTTCTGGATGGTATACAACTCAATTCACGGCACGCTTGTGAACCAGAAGCAGAATCGCTTCAATCGTGGTCCGCTTTTGGCGTTTGATACCGAGAATCACTGGCACTTTTGGCGGGAAGCGAAAGACTGGCCTGGGTTAGCTGGTTTTGAGGCGCAGTACGAAACCAAGTTGACCGCACTCATTTCCAGCGGCCCTGCCTTGGTTATTGGGAAGAAGGTCGTGGTGACTGCCAGCGAGCTTGATACCAAGCAACGTACGGTCAAGAGCGCCCGGAGTGCCGTGGGTTTGAAAGGGAACAACATCTACTTCCTCGTTGGCAGTGGTGCCACCGTGCTGGACATGGGCGCCATTGCTGCCGCTTTTGGTATGGAGTACGCCATCAACTTGGATGGCGGTGGTTCTTCTGCTTTAGTCTTCAACAACCAGTACCGAGTTGGACCTGGGCGGAACATCCCCAACGCCATAATTTTAACTGAATACCCTGTCCGTTAGTGCATTGCTCCGCCCGGGTTGAAAGTGGTATAGTATGTCCATGAAGAAAGCCTTCCTCCTTGCAATTTGTGCCCTCGCGTTGAGCGTGGGTGTTGCAGCATGTGGAAAGCAACCGGTTGCGAATGTGAATACGAATGCCAACACGAATGGGAACGAAAATGTGAACGCCGAATTGCCAAACGTGAATGGCGATGCAAACGCGAATGCAAATATTGACTTGAATACGAATGCCAACACGAATATCAACACCGATACAGATTTTGACGATGACGGTCTGACGAATGACCAGGAGCGAGAGTACAAGACCGACCCGCTGAATCCTGATACCGATGGTGATGGGTACACCGATGGCGATGAAGTACGGACTGGCTACGATCCGACGAAAATTCCATCGGAAGATCCAAAAGTCATTAGCCAGCTTCGGCCAGTGAATACGCCAGGGGTACCCGCCCCAATTGTCCGCAACGTCCCGCTGAAAGCAGTACAGAGTTTCCCGTTCCGCGTCCGACGTGATGAGGGTGGCGTCACCCTTCGCTTCGAATCAAAAACTGCACTAGCGAATGCGAACGTGGTTGTTGATTTTGCTGGGGGTGAGGAGAACCACGGACCAAGCTTTGTGTTGGACAGCAAGTACAACCTCCTGCGTGGCGGGTATGACAAAGGCAAGGTCTGGGGTGTCCTGAAGGACTTTACGAAAGGCGCGCACTTTGCCGCCACGGCAAATATTTCCGGCACCATGACCGTCTACCCAGCGCCCACGCCGCCCTTTTCCATTAGCGCCACCGGCGATGGCGGGGTTGAAGACTCTGGGTTGACGTACGACCACCAGTTCATTGCTGACTTCCCGAAGAGCGGATCCTACATTTTTGAACTGGGCATTACGAAGGGGAAGGTGAAGGTCTCAATGGAAAATACGAACCTGACGATTGGCGACAAAGTGTACCAAGCGTACGAGGCAATAAGCACGACGAAGATTAAAGCGGACGTGACCGAAGGTCTGCACGTCATCAACCTTCAGGCGATTGGTCTAACTAGCTGGTCGTTGCGGGTGTCGAAAGGATAGGAGGGGGAGTCGTAAGCGTCATCGGGGTACGGGGTTCGCCACCCGTATCGGTTGACGGTTTTTGGATTGGTTAGTTGGAGGGAGTGGTCTTTCTGTCATCCTAAGCCATACGAAGGATCTTGCTCTTCTTATAGAACCACCCCTTGCCCCTCCTTGGAAAGGAGGGGAAAAAAATGCGCCCGTATTTCTAAACCTTTACCCTACACCGTAACGGGTTGCGATACCGTATTCCGTTTTCTCTTTCCATTCGTAATCTATGGTTGACGGAACCAACAGGAACTCCTATCCTACATGTACGAGTTATGGCGCTTTTCTCCACCCGAACCGACTACGCACTAGTGCTCCTCACCGCCTTAGCGCGGGAGGACGGCTTTGCATCCTTGCGGGTCATTGCCAAGCGCCACCGGCTGCCCTACCGGTACGTGAGCCGGCTGGCAGGCTCCCTGAAGCGGGCAAAAATTTTGAAGAGCCGCGAAGGCGTGCTGGGTGGCTACGCCCTGGCGAAGCCCGCCAAGCAGATTCGGGTTGCAGATGTTATTGAGCTTTTTGAAGGGAATTTTGGGCCCGTGCGCTGCATTCACTCGCCCGGTTCCTGCCCCTTGGCGAAGGAATGCACCCTTAAGCCACATTGGAAACTCATGCACCAGCAACTCATCGCGACGCTGCACAAGTACACCATCGCGGATTTTGCCTAAGCTCGCCATGGCGCTCGTCGTCACCAAACTCCGTGCAGGGGTGGAGGGTCGGGAGATTCTCCGCGATTTGTCGTTGAGCATCCCCAGTGGTGAGGTGCACGCGCTGATGGGGCCCAATGGCTCTGGAAAATCCACATTGGCAAATGTGCTCATGGGGCATCCTGGGTATACGCACACTGGTGGTACGATCGAATTGGATGGGACGCCATTGCACGATGTGAGCGCTGAGGAGCGCGCCAAAGCCGGACTCTTCCTCTCCTTCCAGTACCCAGTAGAAATTCCAGGTGTCTCTTTTTTGCATTTGCTCCGCACCGCGTACGCTGCAATCCATGGTGAAGGCACGTCTGCCGTGGAGTTACGGAAGAAAGCAGAAGCGGCCATGGAAGCCCTGGGTATGCCGGCAGCTTTTTTGAAGCGCAGCGTGAATGAAGGTTTTTCTGGTGGAGAGAAGAAGCGCGCGGAAATTGTGCAGCTGGCAGTGCTGCAGCCGAAGTACGCCATTTTGGATGAAACGGATTCAGGGTTGGATGTTGATGCCTTACGAACCGTCGCTGCCGGAGTGGAAAAATTACGAGGGAGTATGGGTGTCCTAGTGATTACCCACTACTCCCGCATTTTGGCACACCTCAAACCCGATGCGGTGCATGTGATGGCGGATGGGCAGATTGTGCAAAGTGGGGGGCCTGACCTGGCGCAGACCATTGAACTGCAGGGGTATGAGCAGTACGTACAAAAGACGACTGCATGACCACATCTGCTTTCACCGATATTGCCAGTCAGCAGTTAGCACCCAACGCGACGAACACGTATACGTACCTGAGTGAGCCTGGCCTGTCCACCCGAACTGTGGAGGCAATTTCCCATTTGAAGAACGAACCCGCGTGGATGTTAGAAATTCGGAAGCGTGCGTTGGCGACATTCAACGCGAAAGTTCTACCTGCTTGGGGCGGTCACCTAGCTGATCTCGATTTTCAAGCTATTCACTACTACATGCGTCCAACGGACGGCGTCGTGGGGAAATGGGATGACGTTCCGGCAGACATTCGTAAAACCTACCAAGCCCTGGGTATCCCGCAGGCGGAGCAGAAGTACCTGGCCGGGGTCATGGCACAGTACGAATCCGAGGCGGTGTACCATTCACTCCGAACGAATCTCTCCGCAAAAGGTGTGATCTTTTTGGATATGGATACAGCGTTGCGGGAGCACCCGGACATCGTACGGCAGTACTTTGGAACCGTGGTTCCAGCTGGTGATAACAAGTTTTCTGCACTGAACACTGCCGTGTGGAGCGGTGGCAGCTTCGTGTACATCCCTAAAGGTGTGCATGTCGACATTCCACTGCAGGCGTACTTCCGCATCAACGCAGAGCGGGTGGGACAGTTTGAGCGGACGCTCATCATTGCAGAAGAAGGGAGTTCTGTACACTACGTGGAAGGCTGCACAGCACCGGTGTACGCCGCGGACAGTCTGCACAGCGCGGTCGTGGAAATTATTGTGAAGCGCGGCGCACGCGTGCGGTACACCACGGTGCAGAATTGGTCCAAGAATGTTTACAACCTCGTGACCAAGCGTGCATATGCGTACGAAGAGGCGACCATGGAGTGGATTGATGGCAATTTGGGTTCCAAGCTCACCATGAAGTATCCCAGCATTTACCTCCTTGGTGAAGGAGCGAAGGGCGATGTGCTTTCCATTGCCTTTGCTGCTGATGGACAACATCAGGATGCCGGTGGCAAAGCCATTCACGGTGCACCCAACACCAGCTCCACGATTATTTCCAAATCCATTGCTAAAGGTACAGGACGCACGAGTTACCGCGGTATGATTCGCGTTCCAGCGGGTATGCGCGGGTGTAAATCTTCTGTGGTGTGTGACGCGCTGCTCTTAGACGAGCATTCTCGATCCGACACCTACCCCACCATGGATATTCGGGAATCGGACACCGCGATCTCACACGAAGCCAGCGTGGGTAAGATTGGCGAAGAGCAGCTGTTCTACCTGCAATCGCGCGGCATTCCAGAGAATGTTGGTCGCAGCCTGATTGTCCAAGGGTTCATTGAGCCCATTGCCAAAGAGCTGCCGCTGGAGTACGCCGTGGAACTCAACCGGCTCATTCAGCTGGAAATGGACGGGAGTGTTGGCTAGTATGCAAGAAACCGTACACATCTCGGCGAGGGAAAACATTTCCAAAATTATCCCGTTGGTCGCGGGCGAGCGCACGTTGGCAGTGGTGGTCGCTGAGGGCGCCAGCCTGGTGTTGTCCTTGCCCAGCGCGGTAGCCAGAGGCGAAGCGGCGATGTGGAACATCTCGGCAACAGTGGAAAAAGACGCACAGCTGCACTGCATAACGTCACTGCTCCATGGTGCAGCAATAACGGTGACCATGGATATCCATTTAGTGCAATCTGGAGCTGCAGCGAAAGTGACGGTGATGGGGCATAGCCGGGAAAAGCAGCTGCACGTCTGCAAAGTCACCATGCACCACCAAGCGCCCAGCACCACAGGCGATATTGCCATTCGCGGCGTGGCCGAAGGGAAATCCAAGGCGACATTTTCCGGGTTGATAAAAATTGACCCGGTGGCGCAGCAGACCAAGAGCTACTTCCGGGATGATGTGTTGCTGTTAGACCAAGCGTTTGCCCGGTCAGTGCCAACCTTGGAAATTGAAGCCAACGATGTTCGTGCCTCGCACGGCTCAACCACCAGCCGCATCAATGCAGACCAGCTGTTCTACCTGCAGAGCCGGGGGTTGGATGCGGTAACCGCCAGGCGAATGATCGTGAATGGTTTTGTTTCACCTGTGCTGCAACGTATACCAGAGGCTTTTTGCAAACCCTTCTTGCACGTGCAGGAGAGCGGGGAATAAAAAGCAGGCCATTGGCTGGCCTGCAACATGCTACTCCCGAATGATTATAAAGCCGGGGAAGAGATTCAGGAGAAAGTCGTCCGATGGCTGCTCTGCCATGAATGCTTGTTGGTAATCGGTAAATACACTCATGTGCATTCCGGCGGTGACTTCAAGAAAGTTTCCGACACGTGCACTGCTCCCGTGTTCGGGATCGTCGATGTGACGAGTGAAAGTGTCTCCGTCTCTTTCCATGGAGGGCTCTGCAGGAATGCCATTGCACAGGTAGCCATCAATTATTTTTTTCACCCGTCCATTCTTAAGGTGAATTTCTCGAGTGGGTGTAAGAGCATTTTGGTTCACGTTCTCTCCTCTCTTTTTGTTGCCACCACTTTAGCATGAACGGGTTGAACGTCAATAGTTTACCTTTGACGTCCAGCGAGGGGAGGAGTAGGGTGAATCAAAACGCTATTTCCCAAAGGAGGTTAGCATGGCATCGCAGCGTCATTTGTGCACGCAATCCTTGGTGCAGGGCACCATGCCTCAACCCGCACAGACGCTAGATATTTCGCGGATTACCCAGTGGCACTGGTACGTACCAACCGACCCACTGCAGATTTCGATGGTCGTCGAACAGGTAGAAGCCAGGCTTCAGAAATTGCCCTTCGATACTCATCGAATGGTTGATTTCATTATTGCTGTTTCTGAGTTAGTGCAGAACGCTTTTCTCCACGCACCTACGGGAGTGCAAACCCACGTGGAAATCAGCGTGCTGTACGTTCCCACGGTTGGCGTCTTCGTGGGTGTGAGTGATTCTCTGGGTCCCGTGCCTGCCGAAGTTTTCCAGCGTAACCTTCATTCGGTGGATCTGCTGGCGGAAGGTGGGCGAGGTTTCCCAATCATGCGTACCTTTTCTTCGCTCCTGTTCTACAACCCGCATGGTCAGTGGAAGGAAATTATCCTTGGCTTGAGTGCCGAATAATGTGCGTCACGCGTCTCCAATCAGAGGCGCGTTTTTTTTGACTTTTCCATCTGCGTTTCACCTGCTAGACTACGCTCATGTTTGATCCTAAGCAATTGCGTAAAGATTTCCCCATCCTTTCTCGCCAGGTGAACGGGAAACCTTTGGTGTACCTGGATTCCGCAGCCACCTCGCAGCGGCCCCAGGCAGTGCTGCAGGCCATGGATGATTTGCAACGACAGCATAATGCGAATGTCCACCGGGGCATTTACCAACTGTCCGAAGAAGCAACAGCCTTGTACGAAGGCAGCCGGGAGCAGATCGCGAAGTTCATTAACGCCAAGAGCACGCAGGAAATTGTGTTCACCCGTAATGCTACGGAATCCATGAACCTTGTAGCCCTTAGTTGGGCACGGCAAAATCTACAGTCGGGCGATGAAGTGCTGACCACGGAAATGGAACACCACTCCAACATTGTGCCCTGGCAGATGCTGGCCAAGGAAAAGGGGATTGCCCTGAAATTTCTGCCCGCTTTGCCTGAGGCTGGGAAATTGGATATTTCTAGCCTCGATGGCTTGCTCTCGCCAAAAACCAAACTCGTGTGCGTTGGCCACATGTCGAACCTGCTGGGCACGGTTAACCCAGTGCAAGAGATTGTGCAAAAGGCGCATGCTATTGGTGCAAAGGTTTTGGTTGATGGTTGCCAGTCTGTGCCGCACATGCCCGTGGATGTCCAAGAACTCGGTTGTGACTTCTACGCGTTCTCCGGACACAAAATGCTGGGTCCGTCTGGCATTGGTGTGCTGTGGGCGCGGCAGGAGATTTTGGAAAAGACGGAGCCAATTCTGGGTGGCGGGGACATGATTAAGGAAGTGACTATCGAAAAAGCAACCTGGAATGATTTACCCTGGAAGTTTGAAGCTGGAACACCGAATATTGTGGGCGTCATTGGTCTGGGCGCGGCTGTGGATTACTTGACGGAAATCGGCATGCAGAACGTCTGGCAGCATGAGCAAGATATGGCCGCGTACGTCTTACCAAAACTCACGGCTATTCCCGGCGTTCGACTTTTTGGCATTCCGTACGCTGGATCAAACCGCGGAGCGGCATTTTCGATTTGGATTGACGGCATGCACCCGCACGACATTGCCAGCATTTTTGACGAGCAGGGGATTGCCATCCGCGCCGGCCACATGTGCACCCAGCCCATGCTCGCTCGGTTAGGTAAACCTGCCGCCGCTCGGGCCAGTTTCTACTTGTACAATACGAAGGAAGAAGCGGACGTATTTTTAAACGCCATTGAAGATGCGAAAAAGGTGTTTGGAATGTAATTATGTACGACTCCCTCCTCCTCGACCACTACCACCACCCGCGTAACGTGGGGAAAATAGACCCGGCTGATGCACAGCATCGGGAACCAAACCCGCTGTGTGGTGATGTGATTGAAGTTTTTTTAACGTTTGATGCAGACGGCAAAGTGTCAGCAGTCAAATGGACAGGGGAGGGCTGCGCCGTGAGCCAGGCCAGCATGTCTGCGGTGTCCGATACGTTGGTTGGAAAAACCAAGCAAGAGCTGGGGAAACTGGGCGTGCGTGAGGTTGAACAGGCTTTGGAGACTAGTATCAATCCCGCTCGGCTCAAGTGTGCTACGCTGGGTATCGTTGCCATTCAAAAAGCAATCACTGAGTTGCCCTCCGCCTGAGTTTGCGATACGCTAAAGACACTTCGTCATAAATTTCTCTCCCTATGCCTTTTAAGAGCATCGTGGTTGATCGGGAAAAGTGCATTTCCGCCGCTAGCTGTGTTGCAGTTGCGCCGGAGGTTTTTGAACTTGATGGGGAAGGCAAGGCAATTGTGAAAAGTGCAACGGGGAATGACGACCAAACCATTATTGATGCAGCCAAAGCCTGTCCTACCCAAGCGATCATCATTGTTGACGAAGCGGGGAAGCAAATCGTCCCCTAGTTTTCATTCAAACCTTCTTCCGCCTATGCGTACGACCGCGCGTTTTGCAGCCGTGCTCGTCGTTGGGAGCGCTCTCTTGGTTGGTTGCACCAATGGAAATACCAACACGGTATCCAATACGAATGCTGTGGTATTAGATTTGCTCAATGAGCCAGTGGCGAATAGCAATAGTCAGGTGAATGCTCCAATTCCATCGGGGAATACCAATAGTGCGGCGCTGAACAGGAATGTGCAGAGCGCAAATACGAATACTGTGCAGCAGACGGAAAGAAAGGTGAGCATTACTTCGTCCAACTTTTCGCCCGCGAGTATCACAATTCCAAAAGGGACATCCGTTACTTGGACGAACCTGTCTGGTGCACCTGCGAAAATTGCATCTGACCCACACCCTACGCACACGGATTTGCCGGGACTCGTTTCCGCAGTACTGGCAGAGAGTGAAACCTACAGCTTCACCTTTACGCAGAGTGGTCGCTGGGGGTACCATAACCACGAAGACCCTACGGTAAAGGGAACCATCATTGTTGAATAAGCACTCGCCACTAACCTAACGCCTATGGCATGCATAGATTGCGGCCACGAGCACGAGGCAGGCACACCCTGCACAGAGGAAGGGTGCACCTGCGGGAGTTAAGCGAAACGAACAATGGAAATGTGCTACGCTCCTTCTAGGACGTAGCATTTTTCATCTCTGCGTTCCACGCTGGCATGGTATACTCTGTACATGTTCATTCTCCGGGCCAAGCGTTTTGATTTGAGTACTGGCGGGCAACCCTTTGTGGTGGTGCTGCGGAATGA
>CAZBMC010000025.1:0-11892 GCA_964493065.1 uncultured Gammaproteobacteria bacterium | reverse complement strand
AGCACCGCAGAGTGAATTCGTTGATAAGGAAGCTGAAATGAAGTACTTGGATGCAGAGCAGGAGAGACTTGATACCAGCTACACCCAAGGTGAGCAGCAACTTGCGCAGCTGAAAGCGCGGATGGTAGAAACGAAAGCTGCGGCAAATCGAGTGCGTTTAGGTGAAGCCGGACGTCGCTACGAAGCAGAAGCAAAACAGGCCGAAGAGGAGTATAACGCATTTGGCAAGCAGTTTAATGAAATCGAATCTCAATGGAAAGCAAATACCGTGAAGAGGAAGAATGTGCAGTCTGCGACTACACGATCAACCCGTGGTACGTCACCCACAGCCACACTTCCAGAACGGTATGAACGCGCTCAAGCTGCTGCCGCAACTGTTGCGCCTGTAGCTGATGCTATTCCACCTGCGCCACAGAATGCTGCAGAAGAGGCTGGCACCACGAACATCACTAACAACATCCGCAACGAAATCACCCAGGTAGTAAAGTCTGCGCCGCAAGGATTCCGTGATACAATGAAACTTACATCTACTTCATTAGACAGCGCCATGCGCAGCAGCTTGGTAATGAAATCATTGATGACGAACCTCCGTAACGGTTTTGAATCAATGCAGAAGTCTGTGAAATCTGATGATACTAAGAAGTACCTTGGGAAGCGTATGGCAGAACTGGAGCAACATGTAGATGGCAATGATGTTGAAGGCTTCCGTGAAGACTTTGGCAAACTGCAAAAAGAATTTGAAAGTATTATTGAATAAACACCCCACAGTAGGGGAGATGACCCATGCCTGATTCCCTCCTCCTCACATTTCAAAAACTGCCCGACCTGGTGAAAGCCCGCGCGTCCGACCCGGATGCCATGCGCGCCTTGGACCGGATTGAGCAGGAAACCGGAACAAAATTGGCCGAACTGGTCATGCGAGTTTTGGTGCGCGAGGTTGAGCCAACCAAAATTGATGAAGCGCTGGTTGCACAGTACAACGTGCCCAAAGCCAAGTCCGCTGAGGTGGCGAAGATGCTCTTGGACCAGCTCTTCTTCAAGTTCCGGCTTTTGGAGGTGCCAGAGGTACCAGAGGTGAAAAGCGCAACGCCTTCCCTCCAACCGCAGGCAGGTGCATCAGTCTACTTGGTCCACCCAGACGATGCAAAGGATGTAGCCCCGCATATGCAGCAATTGCAATCCGCCCCAGCGCCCCTGGCTGCCTTGGATCCGCAGACCGTGACCAAGAACATTGTGGGTATGGAAAAGCTGCAATTGGACGAAGTGCTCCAACGCCGGTTGCAGAAGATTGTGGAATCGCGCTTGGTAGACGTCCGTGACACTGCTGAAACCGTGGAGATGCTGCTGCGTCCTGTGAAAATTGGTGGGCTGGGTTTTGATGAAGCTCGAGCGAGCCGTATTGCCGGTGAACTGCAACGGGTTGTAGAAGAGCTACACCGCCGGCCAAAGCCAGTCATCACGAAGGTTGCGCCGCCTCCTCCGCCTGTGCCAAAACCTCCGGTCGTCCAGCCTGCTCCACCTCCGCCGGTTGCACCTAAGCCTGCCGCACCTCCTGCCCCGGCACCTACACCAAAGACAGCAGCACCTGTAGCCCCCAAAGCGCCCGCGACACCGCCAACCAAACCTGGTCCAGTCGCACCGCCACCGTGGTTCCGGCCGCCCAGCGTGCCCGCGGCTGTGCCAGCAAAACCACAACCAGTCCTGGTGTCCAAGCGACCCGCAGTCCCATCGTACCGCGACGTGGTAACGGACGTGCGCGCCCCGCAGAAAGTGTTGGGACCCGTGGAAGCGCTAGGGAGTTTGTCCATTGCTGACTTCCGCCGTTTGGGTGCTGATCCGGTAACCCGCACCCAGAAAATTGCCGAAGAGATTGAGGCGCTGAGCCGTGATTCTTTTGCGCAGCGAACCGCTGGGATTCGTGCCTGGCGACAGTCACCAACGTTCCAAAGCTACTTAGAAATTGGCCGCATGGCCATGGAGCGGAATGAGGAGGTATCCGACGTTATTCAGCTGCTCTCCGCCCAAGGGAAACCCGTGCTCTCCGCCGATGAAATGGAAGCCATTGGCGCGCTCAATCGGCAATTTCGGTTCTAACCTATGCAATTCGTCGTTCCCCAATTTATCGATGTTGAGAGCAAAATTCTGGGCCCGTTGACGGTCCGGCAGTTTGTGCTCATCCTCTTCTGGGCGCTGGCAGGTTTCCTCACATTCCGCCTGGCTTCCTTCTTCACGTTCATCTTCCTCTTCATTTTGGAATCTGGCGTCACGTTCCTGTTTGCCTTCGTAAAAATCAACGGCAGGCTCTTCCATCACTTCATCCTTTCACTGCTGCAAACTTTGCGCCAACCGCGGACTCGCATTTGGCACAAGGAGGACACAGAGTTTGAATTCCGGTTCGTGGCCCCGCAGCTGAAGAAAGCGGTGGCGGCCGTACCTACCAAGCAGCCGCTGAATGCCTCCCGCCTCAACCAGATTGCACTGGTGGTGGATACGGGTGGGGCGTACAACGAAGCCGGTGAAGTCGTCGCTCGTGAACTGAAACGCGCCAATGGCTAGCCCTGCCCCCCAATCCAAACGCTCACCATACCCGTCCACCCAACGGTACGTGGATGTGTGGGAAATAAAAGACGATGTGGTCATCCTGCGTGACGGCACGTTACGCGGCGTACTGCTGGTCTCGTCTGTGAACTTCGCTCTCAAGAGTGACGAAGAACAAGCGGCAGTTATCCAGGCGTACACGCAGTTCCTCAACACCCTGGATTTCCCACTGCAGATTGTCATCCAGTCCCGGAAGCTGAACATTGATGGGTACCTGGATAATCTCAAGGGTATTGAGAAGCAGCAGACCAACGAACTCCTGAAGATGCAGACGCAGGAGTACATCACCTACGTCCGCGAACTGGTAGAACTAGCTGATATCATGGCCAAGCGCTTCTACATCATCATCCCTTTCCAACGTGGGCAGTATAAGAATGCGAATTTTTTCAAGCGGCTGACCGCGGCGCTTTTCCCCACGCGGGTCATCAACCTGAAGCAGAAGCGGTTTGAAGAGTACCGCGCCGAGCTCATGAAGCGCATGGACGTCATCATTGATGGTTTGGGGAGCGTGGGTTTGAAGGCCATCCCGCTGGATACCCAGGGGCTCATTGAACTCTACTACACCACCTACAATCCCCAGACTTCCAGCACGGAGAAAGCAGTTCCCATGGATCAGGTAAGCATTGAACGCTAATGGCACTCAATCTCACAAAACGAAATGCGCCCAAGGTTGAGGATACGCAGCCGCAGCAATTGCTCACTGCTGAAGAGCAAGCGCAGCAGCAAGAAGCTCAGTTCCAGCGAAAGCGGGAGCTGCTGGAAGCTGAACGGATTTACCGTCGGGGCGTGGTATCCGTGCGGGATTTCATTGCGCCAGCCGCGTTTAAGGTAAGTCCCAAAGAGGTGGAAGTCGGTGGCAAGCTGGCGCGGACCCAGTTTGTCATTACCTACCCGCGCTACATTGCCGTGGGCTGGTTTGCACCAATTATCAACCTGAATGTCCCGCTGGATATCGCCATGTTCTTCTACCCGGTGGGGTCGGAAGTGGTGTTGAAGCAACTGCGGAATAAGGTTGGCCAACTGGAGGCGCAGATTCTCTCGGATGCGGAAAAAGGCGCACCGCGTGATCCAATCCGGGAAACCGCACTCCGGGACATTGAGCAGTTGCGCGATAACCTGACGCAAGGAACAGAGAAGTTCTTCCAGGTGGCCTTGTACGTCACACTGTACGCCGATACCAAAGAAGAGCTGGACAAGCAGAGTGATAAGGTGGAGCAACTCTTTGGTTCCAAGCTGGTGTTTAGCAAACGCGTACTCTTCCAGTCGGAACAGGGCTTTGTGTCCACCATGCCCTTGGGCCGGGACTTGCTGCAAGTGCTGTTCAACATGAACTCCTCGCCGGCGGCCAGCAGCTTCCCCTTCATTTCTTCAGACGTGTCTTCGGACAACGGCATTCTCTACGGCATTAACCGGCACAACAACTCCCTCATTCTCTTTGACCGGTTTAGCTTGCAGAATGCAAACTTCGTGGTGTTCGCCACCTCTGGTGCGGGGAAAAGTTACGCCGTGAAATTGGAAATTCTGCGCTCGATGATGGTGGGAACGGACGTGCTGGTCATTGACCCAGAGCGAGAGTACAAGTACTTGTCGGATGCAGTGGGCGGAACGTACATCAACATTTCTCTCAACTCCGAATCCAAGATTAACCCCTTTGATTTGCCACGTCCAGTTGGTGGATCAGAAAAGCCGGCGGACATTATTCGGGCAGCGGTCATCACCCTCAAAGGGCTGATGCGCCTGATGCTGGGTACGCTCACGCCAGAGGAAGATTCCCTGGTGGACCGGGCGCTCATTGAAACCTACGCGAAGAAGGACATTACCGCGGACAGCGACTTGTCGAAGGTGGAAGCGCCGCTCATGACTGACTTCCAAGAAGTGCTCAGCGGGATGGTGGGTTCTGACTCCTTGGTGGAACGGCTGAAGAAGTTTACCGAAGGGACGTTTGCCGGGTTGTTCAACAGTCCCACGAATATTGAATTGCAGAATCAGCTGGTGGTTTTCTCCGTCCGCGATTTGGAAGATGAACTCCGGCCTATTGGCATTTCCATGATCGTCTCCTACGTGTGGAACATTGTCCGCTCGCAGCTGAAGAAGCGTATCCTGGTCATTGACGAAGCTTGGTGGCTGATGCAGAACGAAGATTCGGCGAAGTTCATCTACGCCCTGGTGAAGCGCTGCCGCAAGTACTACCTGGGGGTGACCACCATCACGCAGGACGTGAATGACTTCCTGCGCTCTGCGTACGGGCAGGCAATTGTAACCAACTCCGCCTTGCAGCTGCTCATGAAGCAATCGCCCGCTGGAATTGATATGATCGCCAAGACCTTCATGCTCACCCAGGGCGAGAAGTACCTGCTGCTGGAAGCCGCCGTGGGCGAAGGGATTTTCTTCGCGGGCGCGAAGCACGCCGCCATTAAAGTTGTGGCTTCGTACACCGAAGATCAAATAATTACCTCTGACCCCCGCCAGCTCTTGGAAATTGAAGCTGCCAAGAAAGAGTTTAACGATCAGCAAGCTGACGGCGGATCCACCTAATCGCACTACTCTATGTCACGACGTACGCAGTTACTCATTCTCATCGGTGTCGTTGTCGTGTTCGCAGCGATCATTCTCTTTGCCTTGCTCCAGCGCAAGCAGGCACCCGCGAATACGAATAATGCCAATCAGGTTGTGCTGAATGTCAACCTGGTGAATGTGAGTTTGCAAAATGGGAATGCGAATACGAATCAACCAAGTGCCGGCACCACAACGGACGAAGCAACCGTGAAGGGGATTGCCAAGAGTTTTGCCAGCATCTACGGCAGTTTTTCTACGCAGAATAACTTTGAGAATATTACGGAGCTGTACTTCTACATGACGCCGGAGCTCAAAGCCCAGCAAGAAGCGTTTGTGGCGGCGGAAAAAGCCAAGCAGGGTGATACATCGCTGTACAAAGGGACCAGCTCAGAATCGCGGATTGTCCACTTAGACGCACTGGACGCGCAGGCGGGAACGGCGGCCGTGACCGTGACGTTGGTGCGTGAAGAAACATCGGGCAACACCACGTCCCCAACCACGTACAACCAAAATCTCACCTTGACCTTTGCCAAAATTGATGGTGTGTGGAAAGTTGGTCGGTTAGCCTGGGGAGCGAAGCAGTAGTTGGCTATGGCAGAAGCAACGCCAACCGAACGGGCTTGGCAGCGAGAGAACGATTTCGCTGTCTCACAGAAGCAACGGGAGTATCAGGATAGGCAGGCAGCAAATCTATCCGCCAGTCGCTCGCCGTCGTTTGGCGTTGGGCAGATGGATGGACTCAGCAGCCAGTCACCAGCCCGTCAAGCCGCGGCAGACAACACAAATCCTGGTGAAAATGTTCGCAGCATCCCTGCCGCACTGCAAGCCGCACGGGAGAAGCAGCGGCAGTTCGCAGGGACAGATACTGCCCCAACAGCCGCGGTCACCAACCTGATCAACACCCAGTACGAGACCTGGTTTAACACCTTTCAATCCGGTTTCATTGGGCCCATCTTCGCCTTTGATCTGCTGGTGTCTGCCCCAATCTTCGTGTGCCTGTACTTCCTCCGGATCATCGTTGGGCTCATTAAATTGAAACTCAAAGACATTTACATCCTCCCGCCGTACCGGTTGACGAATATGGGCGCCATTGCCGTAACCCTCACGCACACTGGCGTTACCCTCTACGTCTTCCTCATTTATGCCTTGGTTCTCCTGCTCATCATCCTCATTGTGTACTTCGTCACCCAACCCTGGGAATTGGTACTCCTCACGTTTGGGGATGGGTTTAGTGGATTAAAGAGTCTTTACGATGCGCTTCATTAAGGACAAACGACATCACATTGTATTCTTCCTCTGCGCCTTGGTTGTGTTGGGTTTTACCATGCCGTCGCACTCTGCTTCTGCAGCGCTCACCTGTCCTGGGAAGAGCTACACTGCGGCGCAGCTTGAGAAGGTTATCCGAGTGAGTGTGCCTATTCCTGGGGTGACTTTTCAGTGTTACGATTCAGCATCCACAGAAGCTGCAAGTCACTACATTGAGGACATGGGTGCCTACATTGGCGGTTTGTACAAGTTCTTCTCTGGGATCATCGGCATTATTGCTGCAGGAATGATTTTCTACGCTGGGGTACGGTGGATGACCGCCGGCGGCAACCGTGCGCACGTGCAGAGCGCCAAAGAAACCATTGTCACTTCCCTTGTTGCTATTGCATTGGTGTTGGGTTCCTATCTGATCCTCTTTACTATCAATCCAAAGCTGGTGAATCTCAATCCACCCTCCATACAGTCGATTGTGGGGAAAGAGCAAAACTATGCTCAATGTCCAACTTCACGAACGTGTCAGCAAGGACCGCAGGAAGGGAAGAACTGTACGCAAGATAGTGATTGCGGTGCAGGTTTGAGCGCTGGAGTCTGTGCATGGGATGTGCAAGTTGCAGGAAACAATCCGGTTGAGTTCATTTATAGTGGTGGCGATATTTCACCAATGTGTGGGAAAGAGTATACCTACACAAAAGTAGGCGCTGGTAGCGACACGTGCGTCGGCACACTTTGCGATGCAGGCCAAGTATGCGCTCCAAGTTCAAGAAATCCGTCCGATTCTGTAGCTGCCGGAAATGCATCATGCATTTCCCGAAAGGATTTTTGCAATAGTATAAGTGATAACCTCCCAGGGATTGATGCGGGTAATCACGATGCACTGTGTCAGAAAGTGTCGCTTGCCTCTGAGGGAGAATGCCGATGGTATGAGGAAAAATTTTCCGATGATCACTGTAAGTGGTACCCAAATTTGCGATGCCCAAGTAATACACGTCAGGTCAACTGTCAGGAAAATTGTGTTGCAAATGGTGTCAAATGTGAGGGCGCAATTAAGGTTCCTGCCCTCTTTGGGTACATAGAGCAAGATGAACAGGGGAATCAAACAGGGTACAAGACAATCTCGTACCCAGGGAAGTGTGAGGCGACGTACCAAAGCACAGTCTCATCGTATAATGATTACTACTCAGGTAATGAGGAAAAACCTGATGCTGTTGAATCGATCTGTTGCCAATATATAGATAATCCGTCACTATTTACTTGCTTGTCAGCTGGAGACTTCTTCTTATGAATCGTCGCATTCTTCTCATCATTGCATATTGCGTAGGGGTCATCGTCCTGGGCATTTTGTTATACGTGGTCTTCTTCCGGCCAACCACGCCCACACCCAACGGGAATGTGAATGGCAATGAGAATGTGAACGGGGCATTTCCGAACCTGAATGGCGGGGTGAACCGGCCGCAGAACAGCAATGGCGGACTGCCCAACGTGAATGACGCGAATGCAAACCGGCCAACCGCAAACACGAATACCGGGCCATCAACAGTAGCGAACGGTGGGGACACGACAGTTCGAACTCTGGTTCCGCAGAATGCCATGGCCACAGTCGTAGATAGTAGCGGCAATTTGCTGTACTACGATCCGTCCACTGGCCAATTCTACAAGCTGGATGCAAGTGGAAATTTGGTACCCATGGGGACCACTCGTTTTCCATCTGCAGAAGAGGTGGTGTGGTCACCAAACCGAACTGCAGCCATCCTCAGCTTCCCCGACGATTCCAAAGTGTACTACGATTTCACCACCAAGAAGCAAGCCACGCTGCCCAAAGAAGCAGAAGACTTTAGCTTTGCGCCAACGGGTGAGCAAATTGCCTTCAAGTACAATGCCGTGAACATCAACGATCGGTACTTGGTGGTTGCTAATCCAGACGGGACTGGCATGACACCAATCGAGCCCCTGGGCGATATTGGTTCCACCGTCACTGTTTCCTGGTCACCCAACAACCAGATTATTGCCTCTAAGACCAAAGGTCTGAGCGGTGAAGCGCAGGAAGTGATTTTCGCTGGGAAGAATGGGGAGAATTTTAAAACCGTAGTTACCGATGGCCGAGGGTTTGAGAGCAGCTGGTCACCGAACGGCCAGCAGCTGGTGTACAGCACGTACTCCGCTGCCTCAAATTTCAACCCCGTGCTCCACATTGTGGACGCACAGGGGGACAGGATTGGTGGAAATAACCGGTCCTTGGATATTCAGACCTGGTCAGACAAGTGTACGTTTGGCACTGGTGGTACATCACTCTTCTGCGCCGTGCCAAACTCCCTCCCCTCGGGCAGTGGGATCTACCGCAGCCAGGCGAATCAAAGCGCGGACACGTTCTACCGCATTGACTTGTCTACGGGGGTGAAAACCCAGCTGGCTGTGCCGGTCGGTACAGACGGCAGCCGCCAATTTTCTGCCATCAACCTGGGACTTTCCCCGGACGGTCGAACGCTGTACTTCACGGATGCGCCAACCGGCCGCGTCCTCCAGTTGACCGTTCGCTAAGTATGTTGGATTTCCGGCGCCACTGGCTGACAATCCTCTCCGGCGCAGCCGCTCTGGTGCTGGTAGTTTTTGCCGTCAGCGTCATTAAGGCAAACCAGGGAGAAACGAGTCCCACCCCACGCGTGAGCAGTGATGATCCAATCTTGGGAAGTTCTGGTGGCGTCAAGATTATTGTGTTCACTGATTTTGCGTGTGAGTTTTGCAAGGCAGAAGTGCCAATTCTGAAAAGCATCTTGGCGGATTACCAGAAGGACGTGCAGCTGGTGTTCAAAGACGCACCACTCCCAACGCACCCGACAGCCAGGAAGGCTGCAGAAATTGCCAGGTGCGCCCAAAATCAGGGCAAGTTCTGGCAAATGCATGATCTCCTTTTTGAGAAGCAAACCCAGCTGGGGACCATCGCCTTGGCGGATTTGGCAAAGGACGCGGAGGTGGATGCCGCTGCCTTGGAGCAGTGCATGAGCGTGGGTGGCGGCAAAGCACTGGTGGACCAGAGTGTTGCCGAATCCCAGCGAATGCTCGTGAATGATGTGCCAACCATCTTCATTGGTGATGAACGGTTCACCGGCCTGCAAGAGGAAAATGCACTTCGTCAGGCAATTAACAGTCGGTTATGAAGAAAGCTCTTCTACAAAGCCTGCTCGCAGGGCTTTTCCTGTTTTTTCCTATCACGGTGTTTGCGCAAGCAACCCCTGAAGCAGGCTGCTGTGTCGTCACTACGACAGCAGGACCAAAGCAGTGCATTGAGGCAGCTGGCTTAACTGTGAATGCTGGTGAAACCCCAAGTGCAGCCTGCTTTCGGACGTATCCCCTGAATGCCACGTATACCGTGGGTTTACCCTGTAGTGTTGCCTGCACGGCAACGCCAACCGGCTCGTTTACGGTAACGACGGGTCAGTGCTGTGTGTATGCTCCCGGGAATTGCCAGGTTGCTACGAATGGTATCTGTGAGCGAATTGCCATCACGGGCGGTGGTCAATTGACCGGCCGTCTGCAGTCTGGTTCTTGTGCGGCAATTGATGAGTGTGGGAATTACCAGCTTAGCAGGGGGGTTGAACCCGCTGCGGTTATCGAAGATCGTGATCCAATACGATTTCGGGTGAGTGTCAGCCTACCCGGCTCTCAATTTTTAGCTGGTCAGAGTATTACCATCACTGGGGAAACGTTGGGTGAGTACATTGCGGCGCTCTACTTCTTCGTGGTAAGCGCAGCTGGTATATTAGCTGCGGGAATGATTTTCTACGGCGGTTTGCAGTGGTTGACTGCGGGTGGGAAAGTGGGTTCAGTGCAAGATGCCAAAGATCGGATTTTGTCCGCGCTCATTGGTTTAGGTCTCGCTTTTGGTGCGTACCTTATCCTCGTCACTATTAGTCCAAAACTTGTGAAGTTTAATTCATTGAATATTCAACAGGTGACAGGAAAGCAGCAATCATTTGTTGGGGCGGAGATTCCTTTTTCTGGGTACAAAGGCGGCGTCTCACTTGGGACGATTTCCGCCAGTCCAACGTGGTATGCAGGTGTTTACAACAAGTACAATAATTTTATTCAACCAGAGGCTTTAGCAAAGGGAGTGGATCTAGATCTCATGTATGCAATTATGCTGGTTGAATCTGGCGGGAATGCAGAAGCCACATCACCTGCAGGCGCGTGTGGACTTTTTCAACTCTTGCCAAGTACTGCACAGCCGTACGTACCAGAAAAACCAAATATTACCTGTCGCGATCTATTTGATCCGGCAATCAATGCCAAAGCCTCAGTTGGGTATGTGAAAAGTCTGTTGGAGGCAACCTGCCCTACCAGTGCACGGAAGCGAGATGGAACAGTGGTGCAGTGTGACGCTTCGAAGACGCAGTGTAAGAATGGCGACCTTCGGTACGTCATTGCGGCGTACAACGGCGGCCAAGGTGCAAACTGCAGTAGTGTGACCTGCCCGGGTTCAACCTGGTGGGAATGTGAGGGGAATCCAGGGTACGCAGAGACACGCAGCTACGTGCAGAAAGTGCTGAGTGCGTACGAGCAGATAAAGACATTCACCCCATGAAGACACCGGACGTCATTTTTAGCTGCACCAACTGCGATGCACAGTACCCAAAGTGGCAAGGCCGGTGCAATGAGTGTGGCCAGTGGGGTACCATTACTGCCGAAGCCAACCGAGCGAGTAAGAAGAAGACAGCCATCGGCAGCAAGCCCGGGAAGACGCAGTCGTTTACCGAAGTCGTTGGTACGGCGGTCAATCGTTTGGTCACGGGCATTGCAGAATTTGATCGGACAGTAGGTGGCGGCATTGTCCCGGGTTCACTCATTTTGCTCGGTGGTGAACCAGGTATTGGGAAATCCACCCTGGCTTTGCAAATCACCAGCGCTTTTCCCAAACCCGTGCTGTACGTCTCTGGTGAAGAGTCAGCCAGTCAAGTGAAGCTCCGGTACGATCGTCTGGGCTTGAAAGCCCCGCACGTGCAGTTTTTGGCGGAGACGGATGTGCCAACGGTCCTGGGTACTATTGAGTCGCTCAAGCCAGCCTTAGTCATCATAGATTCTGTCCAAACCCTGTTTGATCCTGATCTGCCTTCGGAAGCCGGTTCCATGGTGCAGGTGCGGGTATCCACGGTGAAGCTCATGGAGATTGCTAAGCGTTCCCACATTCCCATTGTGCTCATTGGCCACGTAACCAAGGAGGGAACCATTGCTGGCCCACGTGTGCTGGAGCACCTAGTGGACTGTGTGTTGACCATGGAAGGCGATCCACACCACTCCTACCGCATTCTGCGGGCAACGAAGAACCGCTTTGGCGCCACGGACGAGGTGGGGGTTTTCGATATGGCCACAACCGGCCTAGTGGAAGTCCCCAACCCCTCAGAGCGTTTCTTGGCGGAGCGGCCGGCAGATACCAGCGGGTCGGCTATTGCGCCAGTGGTGGAAGGGACGCGGAGTTTCTTG
>CAZBMC010000024.1:0-12048 GCA_964493065.1 uncultured Gammaproteobacteria bacterium | reverse complement strand
AGCAAGCCCAGGAAGAAGCCACTCTTCTCCTGACTAGAGGCAATATCCACCGGTACAGGCACCAGCGCATCCAAAACAGCAACATCCACATTTTTTGCTTCTAACCGCTGAGCCGCCATCTCACGGTTGAACTGCTGTAGCAGTGCTAAGGCTTTTGCCGCGGCGGTGGTGGAATTGATATTCGAGCTTTTCTGGATGACGCGGATATTCGCCGGAATGCCTTTTTGCACATCTTGCTCAATATCCGCTTCGTAGCTCAGGTACGCGGCAATTTTTCCAGAATCCAAATCTGCTGGGTAGTCTGCGGTTTGCACAATTTCCACCTGGGGTTGTGCTTTGAGGAATGTGACGAGTGTGGGCGTTGCTGCTTCGTGCTCCAAGGCAATGACCACCGGCTTCTCTTCCGCCTGTTTGATTTGATACTCCTGGAATTTAATGCTCCCCACCAGAATGGCGGGCATGAGCAGCACGGGTAGGAGTACAGCGGTGAGCATCGTCCGCCGGTCACGCAGGCTGTCCAGCAATTCTTTACCGCAAATGGTGCGAATGGGATTCATAGTTTGAAAAGCTTCTTACGCTTCTTCGCCTCAGCGAGTAGATGCGTCTCTTCACGCTCCCGCTCCGTAGTCTGCGCCGCGTCCTGGCCAACAATTGCCAAGAAAGCTTGCTCCAGGTTTTGTGATTGTGATTTCTGCAGCAGTTCCTGTGGGGTGGCCAGGGCAATGAGCTTGCTTCGGTGAATTATTGCAACCCGATCACACAGGGCTTGCGCGTGCGTCATGTCATGCGTGGACAGCACCACCAGTTTCCCCGCTTGCTTGGCGTTCTGCATGTAGCGGATAACTGTCTGACTCGCCAGCACATCCAGACCAGCAGTGGGTTCGTCAAAAATGACAACTTTAGGATCGTGAATGATGGAACGGGCAATAGCAACCTTCTGCTTCATACCGGTAGAAAACGTACCCGCCCGCCGATCTCCGAAGTGCTCCATCTCTAAAGCACTGAGGAGTTTGTTTATGCGGTTTTCCAAGTCCGTCCCACCCAAGCCGTACAGCCGGCCCATGTACCGCAAATTTTCCCTGGCCGTGAACCGGTCATACACTCCTATGTCCGCCGTGAGCAGACCTAGTGTCTTTCTTACAAATTCTGGTTCTTTGTGAATGTCGTGACCATCCACAACTGCTGTGCCACTCGTGGCCTGCAAGATTGTGGCAATGACTCGGATGGTGGTGGTCTTCCCAGCCCCGTTTGGTCCTAGCAAACCAAAAATCTCACCCGCATGGGCATCAAAGGACACGCCGTCAACGGCCGCTACATTCCCAAAATGCTTCGTAAGATTCTGCGCCTGCAACATATACCTTCATGCTACGCGGGTCGGTCAGGGATTTCAAGCTTGACGGCAGCGCACCTGGGGTTTAGGCTTTGGCCAACGTCCTTTGAGAAAGGAGCAGTGCATGTGGATCACCATTGGGATCCTGGCATTCGGCTTTGCCGTGAGTGTCTACTGCTTTGCAATTTTTGAGCAGCGAGCGGAAGATGCATTCCAGTACCGAGCTACCCACCGCTCAAAAAGTGAAGAGATGGAACTCCTCCTTGAGGAGTGGCGGAAAAGTTCTGCACAGCAAAGAGCCGCGCTGGAACGTGAGCACACGCAGTTCTTCCTTTACCGGCGCCGGGTATTCTGGTGCATGCTGCTCGGTGTGCTCTTCCTCTTCCTCGCCGTTCTCCTGCTCATTTTCGCTCTGGTGGACTTTCGGTAAACACAGGCTATCACCCACCGATGGCCTGTTTTCTTTTTTTACAAATCGGGTTCGCGTGCTACACCGCGTTCAATAGCATCCAATAACTCATGCTCTCTGGGTGTAGCAGTGGAAAAATCCAATTCCTTCAACTTTTCCCGAACAAACTTTGCTCGCATGCGCCGGTGGAACGGATCACCCTTTGGTGCCTGCATTATTGTGTGCAGCGCCTCCAAACTAGAGCGACCGGACTGGTACGAGCGTTCTTGGGTGAGCGCTTCGTACATGTCCGTGATTTCCAGAAATGCCGTGGACAGCGGGTAATGCCGGAGTTCATCTGTGTAATTGTGATGTGTGCCAGCCACCGCTACCACCGGGTCATCAGGAGCATACCCCAGGTTTTCCAACATCTTTCGTGTTTGGTCTTCGTGTGTGCGAATTGCATCCATGAAGGAAGTGGTTTCCGGATCCAGGCCGTATGCCCGACATTCAGCCATCGCCTCTGCATCACCGGCAAAGTACTGCTCCAGGGTCAACAACTCCCGCGCCCGCGGAGCCAACTTAGCTTTTTGCTCAGGTGATAATTCGTGAGCATTTTTCCAGTTTGCAAGTTCGCCCAAGGAACGTAGCCGAGCTTCCAGGAATGAGCTATCTGCGGTGGGATTATCCAAAATAATTGCCAAACGAGTTTGCAACGCCCGGTCCCCCACTGTTCCTTGGACCATCCGGGTAGGCAAACCTAATTTTCCCAGGTCGTGGAAGAGCGCAGCCTTGGCAAACGCTTCGGGTGGGAGTTTTTCCACTTCCAAAATCTTTGCGAGCTTGGGCGTAAACTCCTGCACAGTTTCTGCCACGTCCATCAGGTGCGTGAATGTCCCGGTATCTTTCTCTGCTACGGCGGCTAGAGTGCGAACTTCCTGCTCACTCAGATGAGCCGCTAATTCTGGTAGACGTTCAAATAGCGTCTGGCGGGTTTGCTCCACGCGCTCTTCAGTGACTTGATCAACCTGCTCGATAACCCGCGCTGAAGCTGCTTCCGTGGAGGTTTGGATTTCCGACTGTTGGTAGTGGGATTCAAATTGCTCGGACATAGCTCTCCTTCATGATATGCGGTTCACTGGAGAAGAGCAAGAAATTTGACACCTCGTGCACATAGAATTAAGGTGGAGAAAACAAATTTTGGAAGAAGAGGTTTCCATGACCACGCAAACCCATGAAATGCTCCTTAGCATTACCCTAGTACTGACGATCGTTTGTGTTGTACTGATGCTGAGGTTCGCCCACCTGAAAACGCGTTTTCAAAATTGGCTTGCGAGGCAAGTGCCGGATGATCCAGCAAGTCGGCTCTACGGTCCATCTATTGAATGGATTACAAACCCTGAGGGGGTACTGAACAAAGAGCGGCTATACTGGCGCGACAGAAAACTCACCCGCATCTTCTGTATGACGAGTACAATGCTGCTACTCATCACTATTGCACTTTGGATTACTCGCTGAACAAATCAGCCTCCGAATTTCGGAGGCTTTTTTCTTTTAAAAAGTATTACCGTAAAATTTCTTGGGTCGCCAAGGGCGCATTTGCTAACTCAAAATATTTTTTTACAATCCGATTTTTTTAAATCACCACAAGATTGCCTGCCTCGCTGGCAGGCAGGCCACGCTCCTGCTGGAGCCCGCAAGGACAGAAAAGAATAGCCTAAGAGATGTCTACCGCTTTACTGCTTTATGGCTTTATGACTCTCCCCTCTACTCCCCCTTCGGCTTTTCCAATTCTAGCGGTTCAATGGAACCACCCACATCGGCGATCTTCAGCACGTCCTTATCCACCTTCTTAAATTCTTTGTACGCCGTATTGTACGTATTCACTGTGGTGCCCAAGTGGCCACCCAGTTTCTGCATGTACGTGTCGTAGCTCGCCAGATGCTTGGCCAGGAGTTCCACGTTCTGCCTGATCTCTTTGGCAGACTCTTCAATCTGCATGGCCCGCAAACCCTGGAGCACGGTTTGTAAGTAGGCGAGGAACGATGTGGGCGAGACAATGATGACGTGGTACTTCCCGGCTGCACGCTGGATGAGATTTTCCGTATCATCGGTAATGGCGCCAACTTTGTTCACCAGCAGGTCGTAGTAAATAGCTTCGTGCGGTATGAACATGAAGGCGAAATCCATGGTGCCTTCATTGGGCCGGACGTACTTTGCCGTCTCCTGGATGCGCAGCTTCAAGTCATTCACAAAAACTTTTTCCAGCCGGTCATGCTCAGACTTGTCCGTGGTGGCTGCCATGCGGTTGTAGTTCTCCAGGCTGAACTTGGAATCAATGGGCACAATCTTGTCTTTCACAAAGACCACGGCATCCACAATCTCACCGTCTTTAAACTTGTACTGCATTTCAAAGGCATTCGGCGGCAGCACGTTCTTCAGCAAGGTTTCCAAATAGTATTCACCCAGCACCCCGCGCTGCTTGGGGTTTTTCAGAATATCTTGCAAGCTGCGGAGCTGATCGGCAAAGCCCACCACCTGCCGGTTGGTTTCGTCCAGTTTGGTGAGGCGCTCAGTCACGTCCTGGATAATTTTGGCAGACTGGCCAAACTGTTGCTGCATGGCGCGGGTAGACTCGGTCATCTTGGAGTCAACGGTCCGGTTCAAATCAGCATTCTTCTCCGAGAGCTGGGACAGCCGCTCTTCCAGCCGCACCATTTTCTCGTGCATAGCCGGATCAGACGTCTGCGTACTCCCCTTGCCTTGGCGGAGAATGAGCACCAAAATACCAACCAAAACTAACGCGCTTATGATTATGAGGAGGATTTCCATATACCCTGATTCTACCCTGCCGCACCTATGGGGTAAAGCAAATTGACAAAGTGAGCTACAACTGGTATGTTATGCACTTCGATACACAAACCAATAAACCTTTCACCCCAAACCATCCAAGGAGGAAAGAATGGGGAAGCAAGAAACCGAAGAAAAGGGAGCTGAAACCCAAACACCAAAGCAACCTCAAAAACGAGCCGGCAATTTTAAAGCGAAAGGCGCACCAGTTGGCATTCTTGGCAACTCGCAACTTGCCGATGCCATTATCAAACGTAATACTGAGGAAATTTCTGGCCGTAGACGATCACCCACCCAATCAACCGACCGGGGTGGCAAATGCCGCTCCAACCATGGCCACGGCCACGTCTAACGAACGCAATCGATCATTCGCGACACCTACCTTACACAAAGGTAGGTGTTCATTCATTCGTCCTATACATTGAAAAACTCTTTCCCAAAGTTTATTTTATATCTCCCTACACTCGGGAAGGTGTAATGTGTTTTGGTTCAGGGTGCGCAGGCATTGCTTGCAAGAATTTTTCTCGGGTTATTTTTAGGGTCTGCACAGTTTCCCGCAGTAATTGTTCGGTGAGTAAACCGCGTATGGCAATTTCTGCAAATCCAATTCGGATTCGCATGAAGACTGTTCCACCCCGGTATGCGTTGTACCGTTCAATGAGCAGGGGGTCAAAAACTTCCGTTAGCAACTTTGGGTCGCTCCCTGCAAGCTGGTACTTTTTGTTAAAGGTGTTGGACTCGAGTTCATGATCACCAAGATACCCATGTATCGTTGCATCGGTTTGCAATTTGAGCCAGTGCATGGTCAACGGCATGGGCGCTGCAACGAAGCACACGCCCTGTATCCCGTCCGCAGTTGCAAACATAGGAAGAATGTACACCGCATGTGGCAATGGCTTGGTCACTTTTTGCAAGATGTACGCAGATCGATACATGCCCCGATGCTCCGTTGATTGGCTATACATTGGTATACGCGATCGACCATTTTCCTTTGCCAAACCGGCGGGTAACGCGCGTTCCAACTGCTTCAAACCTGCACGACGGTATAGCGGCACTTTTTGGGAGATGTACCCTTCCTGACGGGCAAAAGCTTGCACCAACGCTTCAAGCGGTGCGTACACTTTTTCCTGCTGAATGCGAATTCTGCGGAACACGAACCATGTTGCACCAGCGATGATGGCTATGGGAATGCCAAACATGAGAAAAATATACCCCATAGATTAGTTGTTTAGCCGGAAAAAATTCTCCGCATTTGCCGTGGTCTGGCGCACGACTTCCTCTAACGCAATCCCCTTTACTTCGGCAATTTTTTCCGCCACGTGCTGCACGTACAGCGGTTCATTACGTTGGCCGCGTTTGGGTTGCGGCGCCAGGTACGGCGCATCGGTTTCCACCATCATCCGGTCCAAGGGCACAAACCGAACAACGTCCAGCAGCTTGGTTGCATTTGGAAAGGTGATGATGCCAGTGAAGGAAATGAGGCAGCCAGCGTCAACGAACTTCCGAGCAGTATCCACATCCCCGGTGTAGCAGTGAACCACCCCGCGGTTGTACCCCGCGTGCTGCAGTAATGTCAGCAAATCATCGTACGCTTTAGTTGGCTCTTTTGGGTGCGCGCGGGTGTGCAGGACGAGTGGCAGATCACGCTCTTGAGCAAAGGCTACTTGCTGAAGGAACACTTCTTTTTGACGGGCAACGAAGATAGAAGGATCAACACCATCCGGTACTCGATAGTAGTCCACCCCGCACTCACCCATGGCTACGACGCCTTTCTCTTTTGCGAGTTCGCTGTAGAACGCCACGTCAAAATCTTCCTTCCGAGTCTTGAAGGGAATGTCCACCTCGTCCTTGTCCACAAAAGTTTCAAACAGGTGCAAGGGGTGCAGACCAATGGCCGCAAAAAACTTCCCAGGGTATTGCTTTGCCATCTCCACGGCTCGCTGGCTGGTCGTGCTCTGGGAGCCAATGTTGATGACCCGCATGCCTGCGTCTAACGTGCGCTGGATAACCTGATCCAGGTCATCCTTATACGCATTGAAATTCAGATGGCAGTGGGTGTCGATGAGCATCACAGTGATTGTAGCTTCTTTTCGTTGATGTACAAATATGGCTTCTGCTGGAAATGTGAAGGTAATCCAGCCTTCACTGGATTATGCTTGATGTATTCAACGCGTGTGTGCAGTCCTTCAACAGTATCCACAACCCGAGAGTGAAAACCGGGTTGCCAAGCAAAATTCTCAATTGCAAAAGTATGACGCAATTGGTAAACGAAAAACGATTTTACTCCGTGCATAAAACTCACTACCGTCCCAGGACGGGCGGCTCTGCCCGTCCTGGGGGCTTGGTTCGGGGTAAGAGCAACCGAATCTCGGGCGGGCGCAGCGGCCCGCCCTTGGGATGGGTAAACCAATAAATGTACATGATCAGGCATGATGACATACCCAAGAAGACTAAAACCCTTCAATGTACAGGTTTTCCTCACAACCCCTTCCAAAAGTTGCGCATATTTTTCATCCATGAAAAAAGCTCGTCGTTCGGCCACGTTGGTGGTTATGAAATACGGATATTCGTCTTGTTGTACATGCTGCTGGCGCATACACCCTCATTCTACCATTCCGCTCTGACTTGTTTTCCCTCCACATAAAAGAAACCCTTACTCCGCAGAGTAAGGGTCCAGGGTGTGCTTGGCACAGGTAATCCAAGGCTGACAATGCATCTTCGTGTCAGATCAGGATCGAGCTCCCCGTCAATGAACGTTTCATGATATGCCCTTGTCCTCCTGTACAGAAGTGGGCGGTTTCTTGCAACTACGCATGGCGCACCTGCACCTGCGATGGGATGAGAATAGCACACGCAAACCTGCAGGGCAAGCGTGCAGAGAAGCAAAGATCTCTGCTATACTACTTGCACGTGTATGCCAAAGAAAAAATCCACACCCCAAAAGAAACTCCGCATTGGCTGGTTCACCTTCTCCTGCTGCGAGGACAGCACGGTGGTGTTTACCGAACTCCTCAATGATCACTGGCAGGAGTGGAAGAAGCTCTTGGATGTCCGGCACGCGCGGGTACTGCAAACCAACAACGTGCTGGACCAGCTGGACGTGGCTTTTGTGGAAGGTGCGCTGAATTGCCAGCGGCACGTGGACATGGTGAAGGAAATTCGTTCCAAAGCAACAAAGCTGGTGGCGATTGGCGCCTGCGCTTGCACTGGATTACCATCAACCCAACGAAACACTTTTACCAAAGAGCAAACCGAGGCAATCCAACCATTGCTGGATAAATTTGCGTTCCTACCGAAAGGCCAAAAATTGGCTGAGGTGGTGAAGGTGGATGCCGAAGTTGGCGGCTGCCCCATGGATGAGAAGAAATTCCTGGCCGCGCTGGATACCATGCTCAAAGAATTCAAAATCGTCTAAGGTATGCACACCGTTGACCTGTCCATGACCAAGGAGATCACCAAGGTGGAGGGTGCTGCCACTTTGGATGTGGAGGTAAAGAACGGCAAGGTGGAGAAGTGCCGCTTTGGCATCACCGAGTACAAACGGTTCTACACCCAAGCCATGCGTGGCAAACCCTACCGTGGTCTCCCCGCATTGCTGGCACGCATTTGCGGTACGTGTTCGAACGCCCACCTTCTCTGCAGCATTGAGGCATGCGAGCACGCGCTTGGTATTACGCCAACGAAGCAATCAATGGTGATGAAGCACCTCACCATGAACGGCTTGAACATTCGTGACCACGCACTCCACCTCTACCTCTTTGCCATGCCCGACATGTTTGGCAAAGATTCTTTCTTGTCATTTGATGAAAACGACCCAGAGCAGCACCAAATCCTCCACGACGCGTTTGATATCAAAGCCGCCGGGAATTACCTCGCCATCATCATTGCCGGCCGGAGCGTGCACGCCATTAACCCCATGATTGGCGGATTCCTGAAAGTGCCAACCCCAGAAGAAGTGGCCGAGGCGGTAAAAAAACTCAAAGGGATTCGCCCAGCCGTGCTCCGCACTATTGAACGGTTTGAAAAGTGCGAATTTACTTTTGATCGAAAGACGCACTTCATGGCACTGGTTGCAAATCCATTTAGCTTCTTGGACGGGGAAATTGTCAGCGACCAGTCACCCGAGCGCATTTCCGAAGCCCAGTTCCGCGAGCACCTGGAGCACGTGGTCATCCCCTACTCCCAAGCCTCTGGCTACGAGTACAAGGGCAAAGCGTACATGGTGGGTGCACTTGCCCGCATTAACCTGGCGAAACAGAACCTGCACCAGAAAGTGAAGGACAGCATTCCGCACACGTTGGCAAAATTCCCTTCCACCAACATTTTCCACAATAATCTGGCCCAGGCCATAGAACTCTTGCACTGTGTGGACCAGTCCATTGAAATGCTGGAAACCACGAAATTTACCAAAGAGCCACTGGTACAACCCACCCTGAAGAGCGGTACGGGCGTGGGCGTCATTGAAGCGCCGCGCGGCACGCTCTACCACAAAGTGACCATTGATGAAAAAGGTATTGTAACGGACGGCGAAATTGTGGTGCCCACTGGCCAAAATCAAATTAACATTGAGCAGGACATGGCACGCCGCTTGGAAGAGCTTCTGCCAGAAAATCCCAGCGCCGAAAAAGTGCAGCTGGAATTAGAGAAGCTCATTCGGGCCTACGACCCGTGCATGAGCTGCGCTTCCCACTTCCTCAAGCTGAAAGTTGCCGGAGCCGCATTTCCAGCTGGCTAAAGGCTTGATCTTCCGTCAACGTATCCGGCACGCCGTACAGCGTGATTTTTTTTAGCTTGCCCAGCTTCTGCAAAAACCGGAGCTGGGACAACGCATCAAAGTCATGCATGGTGACGGATGGCGCTTGGGCAAAGCCTTCCAAGTCTGTGTACTCGTTTACGTCGTACAGACCCACAATGGTATCAATAACGCGCAAATGTTCTGGCATGGGTTCCCACTCATCCAACGGGTCTTTGAGCACAAACGTATGCTCTGGAAATGCCGCCTGTAACCTGGGGATCAGGTGAATGGGGGTGCTGTCCTGCGGCAAATCCTCGTTGCCAAAAATCCAGAATTCCATACTCAGAGGGTTTCGTTGGAAAGGCTGATGGACTGCAGGGTGTAGTGCTGCAGCCACTGCACGTGCTTGGGGTCAATAATTTCGCAAATCACGCCCCAGTGCATGCTCACCAGGTCGCCGATGGCGAGTTCATCCAGGGTCGCGTCTTCTTCCAAACGGCGCATGATGGTGGCATCCTCTTCCGCACCTAAAACGAGTTTCCGATTTTGCTGCAGCAACGGTTTGCGCCGAACCGTGATCTTTGGGCCTTCCATTGCCACCACGCTCCCCCAGCTCACCCGGCACGAATCCATACTCTCCAAAGTGTGCAACTTCGCGTCATGCCCCGTGCGCTTGTATGCATTCAGCACGTGGAAGGAGTGATGCATGCGCGCCCCTTTTGGCAACTTGCCCACCAGCTCATCAAACTCCTTGGCGCCATACTTTCGCTTCAGATCCAAATTGTCCCGCAGGTGCCGGAAAAACTGCTGCGCGGGAATTGCCTCCAGCAGTTCGTTCCCCAACCAGTACGCCTGCACCACCCGATCATCAAAAACATCCACGATATGGTTTGCATGGGCAATTTCCTTGAGGTACGGATACAATGTTGCGAAGCCTTGGAGAATGTGGGCTAGACCGGGATCCGTTGCCCCAGCCTGGATGTACGCTAAAACTTCTGCATTGGCATCTGGCCCACAGAGGTGCAACTTATTTGGACCAAAGGCATAGCGCGTGCACCGCGCCACCCCGTCATGCAGTGCGGTCTGTGGCTTCGAGAGGATCATGCTGTGCAGTTTTCCGCGCTGACCATACCAGCAGTGCAGCGCCAAAAGTGACTAAGCCTCCATTTACCCAGCTTTGCCAGGAAATGGGTGCGTGCTGAATTGTACCGGATAAAAGTGCGGTAATGAATGCGGCGGGCACTAACAAACTGGCGACCAGGATTGCAGGCGCGCGCTTCAAGGCGCTGTACCACGTCAGGACGTAGGCAAAGAGTAACAGACTTGGAAGTGCGACCCAGCCCCATTGTGCGAAAGAGAGATTGCCGACAGTCCCAAGTTTTCCCTGAGCTGCCACAACTCCCAGCAACACCACAGAGCCCAAAACCATGCGACTTGCAACAACGGTCAGCGTGGAGAGATTTGCCAGCGCACGCTTGGCAACCACATTTTCCACAGCCCAGAACAGCGTCGCACCAAGAATCATCAGTTCGCCCTTGCCCAAGTGGAAGTTCTGAAACCCGCCCAAGGCAAAGGTTCCGCCCAGCAAGGCAGCCAGTGCCACACCTTGGAGCCACGTCACTTTCTCTTTCAGCTTCCACACCGCAAGAATCGCTACCCAGATAAATAAAGTTTTATGAATCAAGCTCCCGGTGATGGCTGACGTGTGCTGCAGCCCATTGAAGAACAGGAGGAAGGGCACGCTGCCACCCACCACCGCAATTGCAAGTAAACGAATCCAGTTCTGCCGTTGCAACGTCCGCAGTTCTTTCCACTGGACAAAGAGGACAACCAAACCAATGATCAACACGCCAACGATTGCATTCTTGAGGAATGTGAAGACCGTTGCGTCTTTCACCACCGTGACGCTCGCCTTTGCCACGAAATTAGACACGCCGGAAATGAGCGCTGTGCCCAAGGCGAGGAGAATGCCGATGCGGAGGGTTTTGGTCATATGCATACTATTAACCAAGGAGTTTATTCAATTTTTTCTGCATGGAATCAAACTCAAAAAGATGCCTAGAACATAACTGACGAATTGATTCTAGAGCTTTATCATATACTGGCACCTCAAGAAATGGGTAGAATTTCTTTGCCTTAAAAAATTGCATGATTTGCATACTTACTGCCTTCTGTATATGAAGTTGCTTTGGAAATAAACTTTCATTAAAGGGTATTCGCGTCTGAAAGTCCGTGAAACTGCTCACAGAGAATTTTTCAATACTACTCCATGGGTGTACTTTCTTGACCTCATCTCGAACAATAGTAATTCCTGTTTCATCTAATGTATATTCGCCCCATCCGCGATTTTCGCTCCAGATACCCAAACTGACTGCAGACTCAAAGTAAAAGAAAATGAAGAAGAGGAAACTAAGTGAAATGGAGAACAGCCAATTCATTGATACTCGGAAGACAAGCGATCCTACTACGAGAATGACAAATAGAAGACTAGCGTAAAGTAACGTGAAACCTAAATGCACGAAGGTACGTTTGGATATACTCGGTACCCGCTTAGGGATGTCAAAGGTAATCACCATAGAACTTATGTAAGGTATTTTCTGTTCAAGAATTCTGTTAGCTCGCTAATCCCTACCCGCTCCTGCGCCATGGTGTCCCGGTCGCGGACGGTGACTTTCTGGTCTTTCTCAATGGTGTCAAAATCCACGGTCACGCAGTACGGCGTGCCAATTTCGTCCTGACGGCGGT
>CAZBMC010000023.1:0-12304 GCA_964493065.1 uncultured Gammaproteobacteria bacterium | reverse complement strand
CCTGGGCTTGGTGACCTGACCAAAGTCCTCCCCCGGATTACCCGCATCAATCAGTAGACAAAACCCCCCATGCCTCTCTTTCAGAACAAACAAAGTTACCTCGGCGTCGACATTGGCGGCTCCTCAATTAAAGTTGTGGAGCTGAAAGCCGTCAATGCGCGGCCGACTTTGGTCACCTACGGGTTTGCTGAACGCCGCAGCGATTTGCTGAAGAGCAGCCCGGCGGAGGAAATGCGCGCCATTGCGCAGGCCATTAAGCAAGTGACGAGCGCAGCAAAAATTACCTCCAAGCAAGCAGTGACCGCCTTGCCCAGTTTTACCGTGTTTAGTTCCATCATCTCCTTGCCGCAGATGTCCAAGAAAGAGCTGATGTCGGCGGTGAAGTGGGAAGCGAAGAAGTTCGTGCCCATGCCTTTGGAAGAGACGATTTTGGACTGGGAAGTGCTGCGCGAGGACACGCTGGCAGCGAAAATGACGGCCGCGAACCAGGCGGCGCCCACCAAAGGAGCTACCACTGCCCCTGCACCCGGGGCGGGGCCGCAAAAGGACATGAAAGTCCTGCTGACCGCAGCACCGAAGAATTTGGTACGGCGGTACATGGACATTTTCAAAATGGCTGACCTCCAGCTCGTCGCGTTGGAAACTGAGGCGTTTGCCATGGAACGTTCGCTCATTGGGCATGACAAAGCGCCCATTATGATTGTGGATATTGGGGCGGTGGCCACGGACATTGTGGTGTTCAGCGAAGGTATTCCCATGCTCACGCGCTCCATTGACGTGGGTGGGGACACAATTACGAAAACCATTGCCAGCACCCTGCGGGTGAGTAAGGAACGTGCTGAGCAGTTTAAGCGAGACTTCTTCATTGTGGCGGAAGGCGCCAGCCAGAGTAACATCCCCAAGGCCATTGAGTTCGTGGTGAATTCCATTACCAATGAAATCCGGTACGTGCTAAACCTCTACCAGAACCAGGGGACTGGGCGGGGGATTGAGAAGATTGTTCTGGCCGGCGGCTCAGCATTCCTGGGGAATTTACCAGAGTACTTCACCAAAGTCCTGAACCTTCGCGCGTACATTGGTGATCCGTGGGCACGCGTGTCCTACCCCGTGGAATTGAAATCTGTTTGGAATGAAATTGGCCCGCGCTTTGGCGTGGCAGTTGGCCTCGCTCTCCGTCAGCTTGGTACGTAACATTTCCCATGGAATCTGACATTAATTTACTTCCAGAAAAGGATAAGCAGCTGGCCAAACCCAAGCCAAAGCCCAAGGCGGTGGTGGAAATGACCACGCCGAAGGATCGGGTAGTCCAGGAGCGCGTGGTGCGCACTGGCGGCTTGATGGATTTTTTTCGCAACCTCTTCCCCAAGAAGCCACAGACGCTGGTGAAGAACGAGCAGAAGCAAAAAGTGGACATTCCTTCTATGTCACAAGCTGGGAAGAATGGCCCTGCACCAGTAACGAAACTGGAAACCATGGCAGACCGCTTTTCGCGGGATACGCGGGCGCAGGTTCCTGCGGCAACGCCTCCGCAACCTCCAGCGCCATCCATTAGCATTCCATCAGTGCCAGTTCCTCCGCCCCCTTCGGCAAACCTTGGCGCTACGCCAAAGCCGACAGGAGGCGCTGTCCCAACCCCGCCGCCAGTGCGCAAGGCGCCGGCGTGGGCACCACCGCCACCCGGCATGGGTCGTGCTACACAAACCTCAGGGACAGTAGTTCCAACGCCTCCTCCAGCCCCAAAGGCTGCGCCGGCATATAAGCAACCACCGCCACCTATTCCAACCAGCATGCCAGACCAGGCACGGGCGGGCATGGCGGCGCCAGGCGGGAGCACCAATGCGGAATTGGTTCGTGCAGGGGGTCTGGATGTAAACCTGGTTCCAGAGGAGTACCAACCCGAAGTCACCCCTAAAGACAAAGCTATTTTCGGACTCTCCATTGGTGTTGCTCTGGTATTGGTCGCTGCTATTATCATTGGCTTGCAGCTGTACACCCAGCGCGTGGAAGAGCGGGTGGCAAATGTGCAGGAACAGCTGGATGCGACGAGTGCCAGCATTTCCGGCTTGGAGTCCAGCACGTTGGGCCGGGCGCAAGTGCTCCAACGGCTCACCGGCGATGTGAAGAAAATTCTTGACCAGCACGTGTACTGGGACACTTTCTTCCAGAAATTGGAAGCTATTACCTTGCCCAGTGTCACCTACACAAACATGTCGGTCGACGTCTCTGGTACGGTGAGCATATCGGCAGTGGGGAAGACGTACAAAGATGTGGGTGACCAACTCCTCATCATGCAGCAAGCCAAGGATTTTGTGACCGACGTTTCCATTACCTCAGCAACGAAATCTTCGTCCACCAGCCCTGCAACCCCGGGTCAAACAGCACCCACGGAAGTCGTTACGTTCTCCATCGCACTGAAAGTAGTCCCCTCGGTTTTCTACCAAGCCGCGCCGTAGCGTATGACCCTGAGTCTCTTACCACTCCTGCGCTTCTTCCAACGCCACCTCGTCATCATTGGCTTCGTGGTGTCGCTCCTCATTCTCATCATCGGATTGTTCAGCTTCATTTTGCCACGGTACACTGCGGTGCAAGAATTGGGTGGTCTGAACTATAACCAGAAGTTGGCTGAACTTGAGAGTAAGGAAAGCTACCTGCAGGATCTGCGGGGGTTGCGCGCGAATTTGAACCTCGTTACCCCAGAAGATTTGGAACGCGTTGAACTGATTGTTCCGGAAGGGAAAGATATCCCTGGCATTTTTAGCCAAATGCAGCAGTTTGCCAAAGAAGCGAAGATGGAACTCCTGTCTGTGGCAGTCAATGAAGGCGGCGCGGTCAGCGCTGCACCAACCAGCAGTGGCGTCGCTGGCGCATCGTCAAAATTGCGAACCGTGAATGTCTCGGTCGTTCTGGGTGGCGCATTGAATTACGAAGGCCTAAAAAATTTCCTGAACGTCGTCTCCCGTCAGGCACCTATTCTGGATCTCACGGCAATCTCCTACGCTCCCGGAGCTGGTGCGTCAGCGGCATCGTACAAGTTCTCCTTCCGTTCCTACTACCTCGAACCGTAAGCACACATGCTCGTCCACCGACAACAATCCGGCCGACTTCGCACCATGCTCATTGTGGGCGGTGGCTTGGTATTGCTGGCGTTGGGGTACTTGCTCTACCAGCAATTTTCATCTTCGGACGGAGCTGGCACGTCGGTCGCGACACCGGCAAAGCAAACCGTGCCAAAGGATTTTGGCCAGAGCTTGTTCCGTGATCCTCGGTTCTACACCTTGCAACCCAAAGTTGGCACCTCCTTGATCCAGCAAACCACAGCCGCGGTTCCCGACAGCAGCGTCGCTGCCCCACAGCAATTTCGCGCGTTTGACGTTCGCAGCGGCCATTCGGTTCTCCTGGTGTGGACGGTGCCATCCAATGCGACGGCCGTCACAGACATTAGTATTGATCGAAGTGCGAATGGCGCAGAACCTGAGAACATTGCAACCTTGCCATTGAAAACCACCACGTTTTTGGATGTGACGGCGAAGGACAGAACCGCGCAGACGTACACCGCGGCGTTCGTCCGGTTCAACGACCAATTGACGAGCCCGCAGGTTGCTGCACGCGCAGGCCGGAAGGAAGAGCAGACCACCGAAACGCAGCTCTCCGTTGGGGTGGAGCCAACGGATGCCGGTATTCGCATTACTTGGGTACGGCCGCAGTTGGCGACGGGCAAACCAGCATTCATCTACCGTTCAACCACCGCCGGCGCCTTGGGGCAGCGGGTTGGTTCTGTAGGGAGTGACGCGCAGAATTTCTTGGATCCACAAGGCAAAGCAGATTTGCACTTCTACACCGTGCGGTGGTTCAGCAGTGTGACCACTGGGCAGGTTACCACTGCAACTGCGACGGCTTCAGATGTCATGCCGCCCGAACCACCTGCATCGCTCTTGGTGGCGTACGACCAGGATGCGAAGAAATTTACCATTTCCTGGTCACCCTCTGCTTCCTTGGATGTTGCTCACTACGATGTGTACCGGTCCATAGTTCCGTTGCAGCTTGGGGTGAAGGTTAGTGGCGAATCAGGCGTCGTGCCAGACCCAACTTTGCCTGTGGAAAAGCAACATCTACAGTTTGTAGACGCAAATGCGCCAACGTCTGGAACGGTGTACTACAGCGTTTTGGCCGTAGATACCACGGGCAATGTTTCTCGGTACCAAGAATTGCAACGATCTGGCCGACGTAACCCGTTCGGCGAACTATGACCAGCGCTGTCCGACAAACTGAGCTGAAGGATCTGGGTGCGGTCTTGGTGGAGCGGAAGGTGATTACCGCCACGCAGAAGGCAGAAGCAGAACGGCAGGCACAGCAACGGCGCGTGCCGGTTATTGATATTCTCCAAGAGCAGAATCTGGTGCAGGATGAAGATGTCGCAAAGGCTCGTTCCGTGGTGTTCCAAGTACCGTACGTGGAATTGCAAGGGAAAATCCTCTCCCAAGAGCTGCTCAACCTGGTACCCCGAGACCTGGCGAAGAACGCCCAAATGGTGGCGTATGCGAAAGAAGGGCAGAAGCTCTCCGTTGCCCTGGTGGATCCGGCAAATTTCCGGGCGCTGGAAGCAATTGAGTTTATTGCGCGCAACAACAACCTGGTGCTGGAATATGCAGTGACGTCGGAAGCATCGTTGCAATCCATTCTCAAGCAGTACTCCAGTTTGAGCGCGGAAGTCCAGGAAGCCTTGGCTGCTACGGCTGGCGCAGAGAAACCGGTAACGACCAATCTCGATGAAATCAGTTTAGCTGACAAAGGGATTGAGGAAGTGATTAAAACTGCCCCTGTGTCCAAGATGGTGGCGGTCATTCTCCGACACGCCATTGAAGGGAAAGCGTCGGACATTCACATTGAGCCCACAGCGATGGGTTCGCGGGTGCGATACCGCGTTGATGGAATTCTCCATACCTCCATCAAATTGCCACCGTACGTGCACTCGGCGATCGTTGCCCGCATCAAAGTTATTTCCAATCTTAAGTTGGATGAGACGCGCCTGCCCCAAGACGGCCGGTTCCATACGGAAGTGGACGGGAAGAGTATAGACCTCCGCGTTTCCACCCTGCCGCTCATGGGGAACGAGAAGGTCGTGATGCGTATATTGGATTCCACAGCGCAGAAGCTGACACTCAATGACCTGGGGTTTGTGGGTCGGGAAAAAGACGTACTGGAGAAGTCGCTCAGTTCAACGCAGGGTATGGTCCTAAGTACTGGTCCTACGGGTTCGGGGAAATCCACCACCCTGTACACGCTCATGGGAATGATCAATACCGAGGATATTAATATTGTCACCCTGGAAGACCCGGTGGAGTACCACATGGAGGGCGTGAACCAGAGCCAGGTGAATGCGGAAGTTGGTTTGTCCTTTGCCAACGGTTTGCGATCCATTCTGCGTCAAGACCCTGACGTGATTATGGTGGGGGAAATTCGTGACCGGGAGACTGCAGAACTGGCAGTCAATGCAGCACTGACCGGACACTTGGTGTTTTCCACGCTGCACACCAATGACGCCTTTGGCGCTGTCCCTCGTCTTATTGATATGAAAGTAGAACCGTTCCTCATTGCTGCGTCACTTTCTACGGTCATTGCCCAGCGCTTGGTGCGCCGCATTTGTGAGAGTTGCAGGGAGCCAATTGACGTCCCCGAAGCAACGCACAAAGAGGTTTTGGAAGTTTTGCAAAATGCCTCGCAGAGCGCATTCCCCAAAGGTGTTAATTTGCAGGAGAAATTTCAATTCATGCATGGGAAAGGGTGCCAACGTTGCGCGAACAGCGGCTACCGCGGTCGGTTAGTCATTGCTGAAGTGCTAGAAATCACTGAGCAAATGCAAGATATTATCACCGGCGGTTCCAAACTCGCAGACATTAAGGCCGAGGCAAAGCGCCAAGGCGTGCTCACCATGAAAGAGGATGGTTTTGTGAAAGCCCTCCTGGGCATGACGACGATTGAAGAAGTGCTTCGGGCAACTCAAGAGTAACTTTTCTCACCTACCCGTATGCCAACCGCACCAAAGAAAGCTCCAAAAGCAAAGCCCATTGCCGGCAAAGGCAAACCCCTGATTCTCCTGGTGGAAGATGACACCTTCTTGGCCGGGATGTACGTCACCAAACTTGAATTGGAAGGCTTTCGGGTAAACTTAGCCACCGATGGCGAGCAAGCAATTCAGATGGCAAAGAAGGAGCCTCCGCGCATCATGCTCCTGGACATTGTGCTGCCCAAGAAGAGTGGATTTGAAGTGCTGGCGGCAGTGAAGGCGGATGCGGCGACGCAAGATGTGCCCGTCATTCTCCTCACGAACCTTGGCCAAAAGGAAGATGTGCAGAAAGGTTTGAAGCTCGGGGCGCTAGATTACCTCATCAAGGCCCATTTCATGCCATCGGAAGTGGTGACGAAAGTGAAAAGGTTGGTCAAGTAGTTTGCGTAACATAGAACAAAGAACTTGAAATAGTGAACCAGAGAATGTAGCCTCACTTTTTCTGGTTCCAAGTTCTTTGTCCTAAGTTTCCAGTTCCCCCCATGCTTACCTCCGAACAACAAGCCATCACCAGCATCTTGACGCAAGCGACGCAGTACCGCGCGTCTGATGTGCATTTGGTTCCTGGTAGCCAGCCCATGCTGCGCGTGGATGGGAAGCTGACACCTCTGCCAAATGCCAACGTTTTAACCGCAGATCAATTGCGCGGGTACATTGAGGCGACACTCACCCCAGCGCAACTGGCCGTTTTGGAAAAAGAGCGAGATGTTCGGGTTGCCATTTCTTTGGAGGGGAAACTCCGTTTTCGGCTGGTCGCGGCGTACCAGAAAGGAACTCTGGCCCTGGAACTGCGCTACATTCCCGATGTCCTCCCTGGGGTGAAAGATCTGGGTCTTCCCCCAATTGTAGAACAGCTCCCAACCTACACGCACGGCATGGTTCTCATTTCTGGACCCTACGGTTCTGGCCGCACAACCTTACTGGCGAGCATACTCCAAACCATCAACCTCACCCGGGCGTGCCGGATGGTGACGCTGGAACGGCCAATTGAATTTCTGCTTGCGGGCGAAAAGAGTGTCATTGAGCAGCGTGAAGTTGGCACAGATGTGCCTAGCGTTGCCCATGGTTTAGACCTGTTGGATCGGGAGGATGCAGATGTGGTGGCTGTTTCTGAATTGGAAAAGCCAGAAGACTTACAAGCGGCTCTCCGTTCGGCGCACGCTGGGCGGTTGATTATTGCTACCATACCCGCAGATTCGGCCGTACAGACCCTGGAAGCCATGGTCGCTGCCTTTTCCCTGGATGACCAAGCGTGGGCCCGGAAAAGGCTGTCAGAGGCTCTCCAGGCCGTTATAAACCTGCGTTTGGTGCCCCGGGTGGGTGGCGGCCGCATTCTGGTCTCCGAAGTGCTGGTACCCACAACCCCCATTCGCGCTGGGATCCGAGATGGGCAATTCCTGCAATTGGCGAATACCCTGCAAACGAGCCGGGAAGAGGGAAGTGTGTCGCTCGACCGATCCTTGGCAGAACTGGTACGCTTAAATGAAGTGAAGCCGGATGACGCCGAAGCAGTTGCAATGGATCCGACCAACTTCAAATTCATGATCAGCCGTTCTTAAACCCAGCTATGGCAATTTACGACTACCGAGCGAAGAATGAGACCGGACAAACTGTTGTTGGGGCCGTCGTGGCGCCAACTGATGCCGTTGCCTACGACACCCTACGGGAGAAAAATTTAACCATTATCTCCCTGAAAGAACGCAAGAAGAGTGCCCAACTTTTTGGCACAGATGTTTTCAACCGGGTGAGCGTGAAAGAGCAGGTCATTTTTGCACGCCAGCTGTCGGTGATGATTTCCGCCAACGTGCCCATTGTCCGTGCCTTGCGCATTCTCGTTCGGCAAACCAAGAATGTCCACTTCAAAATGATTCTCTCCGACATTCTGGATGAAGTAGACGGCGGGGCGAAGTTCTCTGCTGCTTTAGCACGGTACCCGCAGGTATTCAATACGTTCTTCGTCTCCATGATCCGGTCAGGAGAAACCACGGGTAAATTAGATGAAACGTTGGTCTACCTGGCTGACCAAAAGGAGAAAGACTACGGCGTCATTAGCCGGGTGCGCGGCGCCTTCATTTACCCCGCAGTCATTCTTTTTGCCGTCCTGGCGGTGGGTATTGTCATGGTGGTGTTCGTCTTGCCCAAACTCATGGAAATCTTCTTGCAAAGCGCAACTGAACTACCGTTTACCACCAAGGCGCTGATAGCAGTCAGTGACTTTGTGCGGTTTCGGTGGTATATCGTCATCCTCATCATTATCGGCATTATTGTTGCTTTCGTTGCCTGGCGCCGAACCCCAGGTGGTCGTCGGGCAATCGACCTCATTAAACTGAAGGTTCCAGTGGCTGGCAGTATTTTCACCATGATCTACCTCAGCCGCATGTCTCGAGCTTTATCTACACTGTTGGCGTCTGGCGTACCCATTTCCCAGGCCTTAGCGATTACCTCCGAAGTCGTGGGAAACCAAACCTACCAGAAGATCTTGCAAGAAACTATTCGGGACGTGGAGGATGGGAATTCTATTACCACCCAGTTCATGAAGAGCAAGAGCGTCCCGCTGATGCTCAGCCAGATGATGAGCGTGGGCGAGCAGTCCGGGAAAATGGACTTGGTGCTGTTCAAAGTCGCCCAGTTCTACGAGAACGAACTGGACGGTATGGTGCGGAACCTGGTGGCTCTCATTGAACCGATTATTCTGCTCATCATGGGCGTGGGTGTGGGTTTTCTGGTGTCGTCCATTCTCATGCCAATTTACAACGTGAGTAACGCGATACAGTAGGGATGAGGGGTATACGGGTGATGGTATCGCAACCCGTATCGGCAAAAGGTTTGAGTGGACGTATGACGGTTCGATTGCCGTCTAACGAAAAACGAAACGGGTTGCGATGACGTTCCCCGTTTGCCACTTCAACCCCCTACATACAGTCCCCGCAAAACCTGGTATACTACTTTCATATCCTTGTCGTGGCATGCAGGCTTGTCCCTCACCTCTGGTGGGGGGTCTAGGAGATGGGTGGTGCAGTACTGATCACTGATCCCCTTTACCCAAGCCTTCAAAATTTTCCACGGATACCCTGAAGGGAGGTGACAATGACATGACACAACGAAAAGGTTTTACCCTCATTGAACTTTTGGTGGTCATTGCCATCATTGGTATCCTCTCAGCGGTCGGTTTGATCGCTTTGAACGGTGCTCGTGAAAAGGCACGTGACAGCCAAATAAAGAGCGATTTGGGGCAGATTCGAACCGGTTTAGGTTTGTATTACGATTCGTACAACGGCTTCCCAATCGCTGGGACTGCCATTGTTGCGGATGATTCGAATAACGCAGGCGTACTGTACGATGGCTTGGTAAGTACATCACAACGGTTTATTTCGAAACTTCCAAAAACCCCAAAGGCTGGCGTGAACTATTACTATATGTCTTGCCAGGGAACTGGTGGTACACCAACTTCACACCAGGATTACACGCTTTATGGTGCGCTTGAACGTCCTGTTGTAGCAAACGCATATTGGGTGGTTGGATACAGCCAAGGTGTTGCAAAGGAAGCAGCAACTCCTGCCTGTCCACAGTCATAGTTTTTATGTAGATAGCAAAAAAGCGCTTCATGCGCTTTTTTGCTATACTTCTTGAGTAGTCATCTTTATGTCAATTCGCCATTTACCCAAAACACATCGCAAGGGCTTTACGCTCATTGAGCTCCTCGTGGTAATAGCTATTGTTGGAATTTTAACCGCCGTGGGTTTGATCCAGATGTTTGGGGTACGAGAACGAGCCAGGGACACAAAACGTAAAACCGATTTAGGTTCTATTCGAAGTGCGCTCACCCTGTACTACGATTCTTATAATAGTTTTCCTTCAAGTCCATCATTCATTGGATTTAATCAAAGTAGCGATGCGACAAATGTCCTTTACGCTGGATTAGTAGAAAATGGCAGGATTATTCCATCCTTTCCAACTACGCCACTAGCTACAGAGCAGTTTTATTATGCATCATGCACGTGGGATAGTATGCCAGATAACGACTACACACTCTACGCGATTCTTGAATCTCCACGAGTAACCGGGGGTGTGTGGGTTATTAGCCGTAGCAAAGGAACTTCTCAGGAAGAAGCTATGGCGCTTTGTCCACAAACGTAGGTTCTATGCATTTTTCGGCTGCTGGCTTTCGCGAGCATCTCCTGCTCATCGTCCTAAGCTTTGCTTTTTTGGTCGCAAGTACAATGGGTGCTGACTGGTCGCCTTGGGTGGAAGGCGTTTTTGGTATTTTAGCCTTATTGCTCATTGTTTTTTCTCGCGAAGGGAGAATTATCGGCGCTGATTGGCGCGCGCCTGAACGTTGGTTTGCATTACTATTGGGTTTAATGCTGCTTTGCGCAATCTGGTCAACCAATCTATATGCAACGCTGCGCGGATGGACCTATTTTGCATTAGGGTTTGTGGTATTTCAAGCGACTTTACGTGTTCCTCAAAAGCAAAAGCAATTGCTTGGAATCTTTATCTTCTTCATAGCAACAGCAGGTGGTTTGTACGCAGTAGTGCAGCAAATTGTGCAAGGACTTCCGCGCGCTGAAGGTTTTTTGGGAAACGCAAACGCTTTTGGGGCTTACTTGGGACTACTGTCACCGGTTGGTATTGGACTTGCCTTACAAGCGAAGGGTCGTTTGCGTGCTCTTCTCTGGAGTGGAGTTTGCATTGTAACTATTGCTTTTTTCCGAACATTTTCTTTAACAACTTTCGTTGGCTTAGGCATTGCATTAATATTCGCATATCCATTACTAGTGCATATCAAGGTATGGAGTCGAATTCAAACTCGTAAATTATTCGGTTATGGAATAGGAGTACTTGTGCTTATAGCCGCAGTTGCAGTGGTTTTACGTACTATTGACACTGGAAATTTACAGGAAGGGTTACGTTTCGATAAAGTCATCACCGCAGAACATTTTTCTTCAAGCTTTCAGCAGCGTTGGCGGTTTTTAGAGACCACGACCAGGATGGTAGCGGAGCGACCCCTGGCTGGTTTTGGATTAGGCTCATACCAAGGGACATACCCACGATACGCGTCAACGCTTTTTGAGTTACCGCGGTACGCACATAACGCCTATTTTGAATTAGCTGCGGAATCTGGGATTGTAGCTGCAATTTTTTTAATTTGCTTGCTATACACACTTCTCCGTCGAGCTGCCCTTTTTTTTCAGGAGCTGATAGGAAAAGCGCAACCTTGGTTTTTTGTAGCCTTGCTTGGAAGCGTTGCAGCTGCAATTTTCGATTTTGGATGGCACTTTCCAGCTGTATGGATTGGGTTGTGGGCAATTGCAGGGATTTGTTGCACCCCAAGTACATTGAAGGAGAAAGATGAAGCAGGAAAAGTTGAATTCTTTTTAAAACCAGTTTTTTTCCTTTTTGGAGTTTTCTTGTTTTTACGAGGAGTAACAGTTGCGTTCTCGTATACACCTTTTCAACGGGGGGAGTCATTGATGCTGCAGGGGCGTCCTTCAGAAGCGGCAGTCCAGTATCAACTTGGAACACGTTTTGACCCGAACCCGTATTTCTTTGCCCGTCGTGCATTGGCTCTTTGGATGGATGCGAAGGGAGATAAAGTGAAGCTGTTAGAAGCACAAGAACTGATAAGTAAAGTTCTACATTGGAATGCATACGATTACTTTGCTTATCAATTACAAGGTCGTATTGCTTTTGCGCAAAAAGACTATTCTGCTGCTGATGATGCATTCCGTCAGGCAATTACTTTAGATCATAACTTTCATCCGGATATCCATTATGAGTATGCGAATCAGTTGTATACCCAAAATCGGAATGCTGAAGCAATGCAAGTAATGAATGCAATTCTGGCAGCGTATGCTGAAAATTCATGGACAGCAAATCCGTACCTGAACCGGGATTTAGAAGCCATTAAGAAACTACAAATGCTAGTACAACGTGCAGAACCATAAGTAAATTGCTATACTTTCACCATATGCAACGTCCCGGCATTTCCATGGTCAGTCTCGTCCTCATCGGCCTGGTGTTCCTGGCATTAGCTGCCGGAGCGCTGAGTTTAGTTGGTCGGGAGCGTGCCAAGGCGCGGGATGCGCAAAGGGTGGCTGACATGGCGCGGCTGCAGGTAGGCTTTTTGCTACTCTACAACCGTACAGCCAGTTACGCCGGTGCAGCGCAGAATGGCTGTGCCACGGTGAACGCTCCAGTTCGCACTTGCAATTTAGCTCAAGACTTGGCCAGCATTGC
>CAZBMC010000022.1:0-12616 GCA_964493065.1 uncultured Gammaproteobacteria bacterium | reverse complement strand
GCACAATGATGCCAATGACGCAGAGCGCAAGGGTAAGCATGAGGAAAATGCCGTCCACGCTTTGGGTGGATTTCATACAAGCGCGTGAACCGCGGCCACAAACTGTGCGCCCCGGTCAAATTCATTGCGAAACAATCCAAAACTGGCAGCACCTGGTGAGAGCAAAACGGTATCTCCCGCCTTCGCTTGTTGCCGCGCTCGATACACTGCAGCCTGCATGGAATGGACAACCACATGTGGAACGCGTAAACCGGAAAGCATTTTCTGAGTTGCTGAGCCGGGTAAGAGCACAACGTAAGTCGCCGCAACATTGAGGGCACGAACCAGGGGCTCCAAAGGGAAATGCTTATCCGTGCCGCCAGCAATAGCAATGCACTTTCCCTTGAACGGACTCCGGATACTCATGGCGGCAGCTTCTGGATTGGTAGCCGTTGTATCATTGATCCAGGTGATGCCCTTGTGCGTGCGGACAGTTTGAAAGCGTTCCGGCACACCAGCAAAAGTTTGCAACCGTTTGGCAATGCTGGCTGGCGCTATGCCAAGCGTCCGAGCTGCCAGAGCAGCGATCATTGCGTTTTGCCAAAAAGCTGGGTGGGCAATAGTTAGTTTTTTTACTGCTACAATTCTTTCAGCGCGAGCCCCGAGTTTGACGTAGATCCAACCGTGCTCAAGCCATGCCTGAACACGCGCCTGTGGCTTGGAGGCAAACCAGAGTACCCGCGCCCGGGTGTTTTTGGCAAATTTCTTTGCCAATGGATTTTCTGCAGGCAACAGCAGAAAATCTTTTGAGGTTTGACCTCGGGTCAGTAACTGCTTCGCGGCCAGGTACGCCTGCATGCTGCCATACCTATCCAAGTGGTCAGGAAAAAGACTGGTGACAACCGCAAGCTGCGGAACTAACGGTAGCGCCTTGGTATCTTCAAGTTGGAAAGATGAAGTTTCTAGCACCACTGGGGTCTTCCCATCAAAAGCCTGCGGGAAATACAGCGGCGAGACCCCCACGTTCCCGGCCAGGACCGTCTTCGGCTGCTTACCCCGGAGAAGATGCGCGAGCATAGAAGCCACGGTCGTTTTTCCTTTTGTGCCCGTGACAGCGTACAGCGGGTTCTGACTTTGACTTCGAAAAAGCCCCAAGTCACCAATGATAAGTGCACCATTTTTCTTCGCTTCACGGAGCGCCGGATGATCTGGCCGAACACCGGGGTTTTTGATAATTACTTCTGACTGAGCGAGTAACGCGCTGGGATTTTTTTTACCAAACACATACTCCACTGGCAGGCTACGAATTTTATTCAAGACATGGGCAAAATCTTTTCGGGGTCGCGCGTCCACGACCGTTACCTGTGCATGGTTTGCCACTGCGTACCGAACGCTGGCCTCTCCCCCACCTTGGACACCCAAACCAAACACCGTCACCTTGCGTCCCCGGAGATCAGTGGTTGAGGCCGTGCGAGCAATGATGGAAAGCGTATTGGTCTTCGTCTCACCATCGCGCCGGAAGGATGGCAGGGTTGCAGCCTCATTCGTACATGCTGCGTGTGCATCAATATTCGCTTTTCGCACCCCAGACGCGATAAGTTGTCGCACCACCCCAGCCCGAAGATCCACCAACCCGCCGTACGCTGTGTTTTTGACACTTCCCCGCATGGCCTGGCGAATGACGTGCAGACGCTTTGGATCAGTCACCTCGTAACATTTTTCGCAAATGGACGGCCCAAGCCACACTTCCACGTTGCGTGGATCTACTCCATGCTTTTTGAGCATAGTAAGAGCGTGACCGGCAATATTCTTCACCGCTCCTTTCCAGCCCACGTGGAGAATGCCAATCCAACCAGTCTGCGGATCAGCCAAAAAAACCGGAATGCAGTCAGCAGTGAAGACCCCCAGGGCAACATTCGGCCGCTGGGTGAGGAGTCCATCTGTTGCAGCCATGTACGTTTTGGGTGTCAAAACCCCAGCTCCACTTTCTTGCTCAGTCACAATTCGTACACGTCGGCCGTGGACTTGCCGGCCTAGTACCAAACGCTCCAGTGGCACACCCACGGCTTTTGCCAAAGCCCGCCGCTGCGCTAATACCCGACGTCGCGAATTGCCCCGGAAGGTCAATGGCAAAAAACCTGTAGATGCGGTTCCAAACCGAATCCCCGGAAGCGAAGCAAGTTTTGCGGAACGAAAAACCTCCATACCTGCAGAATAGCACATGGATTTCAGCTTTCGCGAATGCGGATCCTACACGTTACCTTACCCGCGCTCAATAAGGAAAATGACTATTCCCAGGACGCAGCACACCCCGCCGATTACCCAAAACCGCATCACAATTTTCGCCTCCGGCCAACCCCTGGCCTCCAGATGGTGGTGGAATGGGGCAGAGAGAAAAACTTTCTTCCCCCGCAGCTTTTTTGAAACAAGTTGCACAATGACACTGACGGACTCAAGAACGAATAGTAAACCAATAACTGGCAAGAGGAACACCTCATTTGTGAGCATTGCTAATATGCCTAGTGTCACCCCCAAGGACATGGCGCCGGTATCGCCCATGAAGAATCGCGCCGGCGGTATGTTGAACCACAGGAAAGCAAGCAGTGCACCAACCACGACTGCTGTAAACGTTGCCAGTTCAAAACGTCCTTGGGCAAAAGCAATTGCTCCAAAGGCGCCAAAGGCGGCGAGTAACGTCCCACCAGACAATCCGTCTAAACCATCAATTTCATTCACGGAAAAAGCGGTGGAGACGATGACGAAGATGAAAAGCGGGAAGTACCACCAGCCAATGACAAAATTCCCGAGGAAAGGAATGTGAATGGTGTCAAAATCCAATTTGAAGAAGAACCACCAAGCGCCAATCAGCGCGATTGCCGTATAGATGAGGACTTTATGACGAACCTGTAAGCCTCCACCCTTCGGCCCCCAGCCACGGACATTGAAGTAGTCGTCAACTAACCCAACAATGGCTGAGGCAACCAACGCTGCCAGGGGAAGCCACGTTTGCTGCCGAGTGAGGAAGTTCAAGTCATGCCAAAATCCGCTGGGCACAACCTGCCGCAGCAAAAAGAAGAATACTGCAAAGAGTGCGACGGTGAACCAAATAAGTACACCACCCATGGTTGGCGTCCCGGCTTTCTTCTCATGGTACTGGGCAAATACTGGCGCATCAGCTGTGGCTCGAATTTTTTTGTTCAACCTGTACTTGTACAAAATATTCGCCCACAGCGGAGTCAACGCCATGGCAAAGACAAACGCCAGGGTGGCTAAGAGCAGGATGCGAATAATGGGAAATAAATCAGTCATACAACAACTTGCTGGTAGCGGAGGAGGAAGAGCACCCACAGGACACCCAGATTGACCATGCACATGCCGGCGGAGAGGAAAGATGGCAGGTGCCGAGATCGGCGATGCGCCCAAGGCGCCAACCAAATCCAGAGGACGAGGGTAAGGACGGAAGCAACAAACGGTAGGCTCCAGAGTAGCCAACCTTTTCCAATGCCGTCAATGCCGTAGGGAATGCTATAATGGGTTACCACATCCGCACTCCTGGGAGGAATACTGGTAACGACAATGAACCACGCCCCAATCAGCGCGCCCACGCCAAGTGCAAATCCAACGGTAACATCACGGCGCAATGCAAGCACACCGGAGAATACCCGGTGGAGTATTCGCCGTCCAATCCGCTGGTGCATTGTTGGAAGTATGCTTTGCCTCATGGCTCTCCTGCAGTGTACCTCCATGCGCGGAGAAGTCCAAACAATTGACGAAGGCGCTCACCTTGCCGCTGGGATGAGCTACTGGCGAACACGGGACTTTCGGCTCAATGAAGAGCACCCACCGCTGATCAAGCTCCTCGCCGGTGCGGCTGCGCTAACCGCTAACCCCACAATCAATTTTCACAACGAATCATGGCAAAATGGCAACCAGTGGGCATTTGCCCAAGATGTTCTGTACCGCAGCGGGAACAACGCGGATGATTTGCTCTTCCGGGGTCGTCTACCCATGGTTGCCATTAGCCTGCTCTTGGGATGGGTACTCTACTTGTGGGGCCGTCGTTTAGGCGGTGATTTTGCCGGCATCTTCGCACTTGGATGGTACATCTTTGATCCAAATTTCCTGGCTCATGGTCGGTACATCACCACCGACGTACCAATCACCCTGGGTTTTGCCGCAACGCTTTACCTGCTCACCCGGTACATTGCAAAACCCACTTGGAAGTACGGTGTGGCATTTGGAGCGGTTTTTGCGCTAACGCAAGTGACGAAATTCTCGGCCATCATCTTATGGCCAGTAATCCTCCTCACGCCGTTTGTCTGGGTACTTTGGTCATCCCCACGCTGGAGTCAGTGGCGCCTTGCTTGGCAACGCGCCTACCACACTTTTGCTTGGGCAGTCGCAGGGATGATCGTCATTGTGCCCTTAGTCTACCTGGGCCAAGTGCAGAAAGGGAGTAACGACTCTTGGGTACGCTGGGCAATGGAAGAACGTGACCGTGTTGTTCATTCTGGTGAACTCACGTCGCAACCACCAGCGGTGCAAAGACTGGTATCTCTGTCCGATCCGTCAACCACAACAGGAAAATTTGTTCGGCGTGTAGTCCTTGATACGCACATTCCAGCGTGGTCATACGGCAAAGGTTTAGCTTTGGTTATCAACCATGACTTTTGGGGGCACTTGTCCTACCTCAATGGCATGTACGGCAATAAAGGGTGGGTGCAGTACTTCCCTGTGACCTTCTTGCTCAAAACCCCCTTCGCAACCCTTATTGTACTTACGCTTGCCGCAGTGGCCGCGGTTGTTGCGGCTAGAAAAAAACGTTTTTCCATCCCAAAGTCCATGTGGGTACTTCTTGGAAGTGCTGCTCTCTACTTCCTCTGGAGTCTCACAAGTCATATCAACCTGGGGCAGCGCCATATTTTCCCCATTTACCCGGCGGTCTTCGTTACTATTGGCGTATTCCTGGCAATGGTCGTACAGCAACACCGCAAATTACTAACGCTTACCCTTGCCGCCCTTGCTGGGATCTACATTTTCATCAGTATGATTACCTACCCTACATACACTGCATACTTTTCCGAAGTCATTGGCGGCACGCAAAATGGTCCACGGTATTTGGTTGATTCCAACATAGACTGGGGCCAAGATATCAAGCGTCTGCAAACCTACATGCAGGAGCATGACATACCCTACGTCTGCATGAGTTACTTTGGTCAGGCAAATTTGGTCTACTACGCTTTAGATTTCCGCTACCTTCCAACCGCCACTGACCCGCACGACCCTACAGCGGTCAACTGCGTTGTGGCCATTAGCGTTACCAGCCTCCTCTCCCAAGATGGTGCATACTGGTGGCTCCGACAGTACGAACCTGACGCGCGCATTGGTGGATCTATCTACGTGTACGATTTTCGAAACGGCCGATCCCCTCTGCTTGCAGCCAACCCACTGTAAATCTCGTACGGCGCATTTGGTGAAAGTGCGTCTTTTTTGGTATAATCATTTCACCATGCTGCAAACAAACGACCAACCAGGATGAAAACGGAAATCCTCACAAAACTCATTACGGAGGCAAATTTACTGCCAGCCCAAGCGTTACTGGATGCGCAAAAAGCAGCGGATGCTAACCACACACCTCTGGAGCAGTACCTGGTGGAGGAAAATCTGGTATCGGAAAACGTCTTGTACGAAGCAATCGCGAATTACTACCGTTTGCCTTTTACCGACCTGAAGCAGAGTACTATTCGTAAGGATGTGCTCAATTTGGTTCCAGAGCCACTTGTGCAAGTGCACCAAGTTGTCGCTTTTGATAGCGACGCAAAGACGATCAAGCTGGCAACACTGGACCCGCGGGACTTGCAAACGTTTGAATTCATTAAAAAGAAAACTGGCTTAACCCCTGAGCTGTCCATAACCACGCCATCGAGCATTAAAAATGCTATTAGTCAGTACCACAAGGGTATGTCGGCGAAATTCAAGGAGATTGCCGAAGAAACCGAAGCCAAAGAATCCGGTGGGGCAAAGGAACTTACTGAACTTGCAGAAGATCTGCCCATCATCCGCATTGTGGACAGCATGTTGGAGTACGCGATTTTTGAAAGTGCGTCCGACATTCACCTGGAACCGCAAGAGAAAGACCTGAGTGTCCGCTACCGGATTGATGGCCGCTTGAAGCAAGTCATGACCCTGCCAAAAGCCGTGCAATCTGGTATCATCGCCCGCATTAAAATTCTTTCAAACCTGAAGATTGACGAACACCGCTTACCACAAGACGGTCGTTTCACCATAACGACGAAGGACTACAAAGTTGCTTTCCGCGTCTCCATTCTCCCGGTCTACGATGGGGAAAAGGCAGTGCTGCGTATTTTGAACGAATCTGCCCAAGTGCTCACGATGGAGCAACTCGGTTTGCAACCCGGGCCACTGGATATTCTCAAACGGAACATCCAGAAGCCCCACGGCATCATCCTGGTCACTGGCCCGACGGGATCGGGGAAAACTACCACGCTGTACACCGTTCTGAACATTTTGAATAAACCTGAAGTAAACATTTCAACGGTGGAAGACCCCATTGAGTACCGCATGCCCCGGGTGAATCAAAGCCAGGTCAATCCAAAAATCGGCTTCACTTTCGCCGGTGGTCTGCGCTCCCTCCTTCGGCAAGACCCGAATATCATCATGGTTGGAGAAATCCGCGACAATGAAACTGCGGAAATTGCCGCAAACGCAGCCATGACCGGGCACCTGGTTCTCTCCACGTTGCACACGAACGATGCAGTGACTGCCCTCCCGCGTTTGGGCGAAATGGGTGTCCCCTCTTTCCTCATTGCGTCTACGACAAATATCATCATGGCGCAACGCTTGGTTCGCAAGATTTGCCTCCACTGCATCCAAAGCTACACCCTGTCTGAAGCGGCCGTCCAAGATCTGCAGAAGCACTTCAATATTGATTTCATTCTCAAGACGCTGGAACGGGAAGGAGCGATTGTCTCCGCAAAAGCGCCCATTTCTTCACTCCTGTTCTACCGAGGGAAAGGCTGCAAGCAGTGCAACCACGAAGGGTACAAAGGTCGGATTGGCATTTACGAAGTTTTGGAAGTAACCCACGAAGTCGCAGATCTCATTTTGAACAAAGGCACAACAGAAGACCTGCGCCGTGCCGCGCAAGAGCAGGGCATGCTCACCATGGCTGAAGATGGCTTCATTAAAGCCAAATTTGGCATCACAACCATCGAAGAGGTTCTCCGCGTGACAAAAGAGTAACCCAACGCTATGCCGGTTTTCACCTACACAGCTCGAGCCGCAAACGGCGCAACAACTTCTGGTTCGCTAGAGGCAAAGGATGAAAAATTTCTGGCTGCAGTCCTCAACGTCCGCGGACTTGCCTTGCTCACCGCGCACCAAACAGAAGTGAAGAGTGGAAAGAAGAAATTCAACCTCAATATTTCCTTTGGGGGCGTGCCAATCGTCCAGAAAATCTTTTTCCTACAAAACCTGCAAGTCATGGTGCGCACGGGTTTCTCTCTCGGTCATGCACTGGACACGCTTGCTCTGCAAACTGAGCACAAGATGTTCCGCGGCATCATTCAGGAGCTCAGCCACGACGTGGAAGCCGGAACAACACTTTCCGCAGCAATGGGGAAGCACCCAAAAGTCTTCACCGAGCTATTCACGAACATGATTGCGGCTGGTGAAGTGTCCGGGAAATTAGAAGAGGTGCTCAAGCGACTAACCATCCAAATCAAGAAGCAGCATCAGCTCATTGCGAAGATTAAAGGGGCACTCACCTACCCCATCATCGTTGTTTCTGCCATGGTTGTCCTGGGTGTGGTCATGATGGTTGCAGTACTCCCAAAACTCCTGACAGTGTTTGATGAATCTGGTGGCGTACTCCCACTCCCAACCCGGATTCTCATTGCCATTTCAAACTTCCTCCAGCACAACTTAGTCTACGTTATCATTGCTTCCATTATTATTGTTTTCACCTTTCGCTGGGCAGTACGGAAAGGGAAAGGCCGGATGTACTGGCACAACTTCTTGCTGCAACTGCCCATTCTGGCGCCCATCATGAAGAAAATTAACCTGGCAAAATTTACCAGAAACCTAAGCTCGCTTTTGAAAACGGACATTCCCATTGTGCAGACCTTCCAAATTATTTCCAAAACGCTGGGGAATGACAGCTACCGTCGCGCACTCGAACATACTGCAGAAATGTTAAAGAAAGGTGCGAATATCTCAAAGGTGCTCGCGCAGTCACCAAAACTCTTCCCACCCATAGTGGTGCAGATGATTGCCGTGGGTGAAGAAAGTGGTACGCTTGATACAATCTCTGAGGAAATTGCAAATTTCTACGAAGAGGACGTTGACCAAATCATGTCGAACTTAACCTCCATCCTGGAACCAATACTCATTCTGCTGCTCGGTGCCGGCGTTGCCGCCATGGTTGTGGCTGTGATTTTGCCCATTTACTCACTTAGCGACCAAATTACGTAAACCATGCCGCTGCTCCACCCCTTCAAACATGCCATGGGCATTGACATCAGCGACCAGGTGCTACGCATGGTGCAGCTGGCGCCGGCGCGGAAAGGGTTTCGCGTACGATCTGTCAGCGCGCGTCCAGTACCAGCCGAAGCAATTCAAGAAGGCGAGATTCGGCAGCCTGACGTGGTGGCGAATATCCTCCGCGACCTGGTTCGACGCAGCGCCCTAAAGCATCCAAATTCGCATGCTGCCGTAGTCTGTCTACCCGAACGAAAAACCTTCACGAAGATTATCGAAGTTCCAAATGTTGAACCAGACCAGTTTTCCAACTCACTACGTAGCGCTCTCGCTGAGCACATTCCACTCAATTTAGATGAAGCCTTCCTTGACTGGCAGCCAATTGGTCAAGCGAACCTGAAGGCAAAGACGCGTCGTGTGATCGTCGCTGTTGCGCCACAGTTGCTCATAGAAGGCTACGTTGCAACCCTCAAAATGGCTGGGATTATCCCAATCGTGTTTGAACCGGAGTCAGCGGCACTTAGCCGAGTCGCAATCCCAGTAAACGCTGCGAAAGGGAGCCATCTCATCATCGACCTTGGTGCAACACGAACAGGCTTGATGATCACTGAGGGGGACTTGGTAGCCTACTCCTCAACCCTCCCGCTTTCTGGCATTGGATTAACCAGTATTCTCCAAGCCAAGCTCAACCTCACAACCGAGCAAGCAGAGCAAGCCAAACGGCTTTGCGGCCTTGATCCTCGGAAAGGCAAGGGTGTAGTACGTGAACTACTTGAACCAGAACTGAAACCTTTGCTCCAACGGATTCTGGAAATCATTAGCTACTACGAAGAGCACGTCGCTGCAGAGTTACACGTGGTGGATGTCACGCTGGTCGGCGGTGGCGCGGCAATGCTCGGTATGCCGGAAATGATGCAATCCACACTCAACCTCCCAGTTCGCGCTGGGGTCTGGCCGAGCAACATTCGGGTTCCATCCGCACAATTACAAGCCGTAGCTACTTCCTACCTGACTGCGCTTGGCTTGGCGCTCCGAGGCGTTTCTCCCCAAGCCTGGCGAAATGGGAACAACGACTTATGATGTTCCTCAACCTCTCCACCCCAGAATTACGCTCTGAAATCCGAACCCGACTCGCGGTGGGACTTGTACGAGGTACAGCCCTGACGCTCCTGACTGTTGCTATAATTGCCATGCTCACTTCTGGCTTGGGTTTGCTGTTCTTGCAGATGAAAGCCAAGGAGACTGCAGCTGAAGCAAATCAGTCGACGCTCATGCTCCAAGCGCAAGGACAATCGAGCATCGCCGAAACCACACTGAAACTAAACAGCCAAATTGTTGCTTTCCAAGGTGTACAAAAACGATTCCAAAAGTGGTCGCCAGTCATTGAACAGTTCGCTGCAGTCACACCCCTCGGAGTCACTTTAGAAAGCCTGAGTATTAACCAAGCGACCAACAAAATCACCTTCAGCGGTGTTGCAGCAACCCGAGAAGCATACACAAACTATGAAAAAGTCTTGCAGAACAGCGGGATTGTCAGCGAAGTTATTTTCCCCTTGCAAACGAAACGGACGGATTTAGAATTCTCCCTCACGGCGGTAATGAAGAAGCCATGATACGTCGCTCGCCAACGCTAACGCTGCTCATCTGGTCAATCGGTGGCACACTCCTGCTCGCCATCCTCGGCTGGTTCAGCATTGTCTTCATTCCGCAAAAAATTTACATTGTTTCTGCGGATATTGAGGATGCTCGTGTGACCATTGCCCTGAATGATTTACAGCGCCAAAACCTTTCCACCCTCACAACGCAGTATGCAAAAATTCAGGAGCAATCTGCAAAACTCAACGGAGCATTTTTGGATCGGACGCAACCCCTTCTTTTCGTTGAGCACATTGAGAAACTCGCATCTGAAACCAAAGTGGAGCAGACGTTCGTACCCTCGGAACCAACTCGTGTTCGGCCTGGTGGCAATACCTTCAGTATTGACGAAAAAACCTTTACGCTCAGTGTAACCGGTCCAACTGAAAATGTGCTGCTCTTCTTGCGAAAATTTGAAGCCGATCCAAGTTACGTTATCACCACCTCGGTTTCCTTAGCCGAAGTTGAAGCTGGTAACACTTCACTTCAACTCACCGGTACCATTCCGTGGCACTAGTATGAAGAAATTGACTTTCAGTCAGCTTCGCCAGCATCTCCACCCAGAGCGCTTAAGCCAATGGTTTAGCTGGATTTTGCTTGCCTTGCTCATTATTGGGCTTGGGATCACGGGATGGAAGAACTACAGCACGTGGTTTCGGACACTGACTATCCATGAAGTCCCTGCCGACATCCTTACCCAGAAGCAGGAGCGAATTAAGCTGAAGGAACTTGAGACTGCACAGAAGACCTGGGAGGAAAAGCAGCAGCTTGCGCCAACCCCAGAGAAAACCATCCGGGTTTTTTCCAAAGGGTCTTGACGGGCTTTCTGGAAAACCCTAGAATACGTTCACACGTTTTTCTTGATTAACCCCCTGTATGGCACACGTTAAAGGCGTCGGCACAACTAGTCTCGGCCGCGATTCCAAGTCCAAACGCTTGGGTACCAAAGTCTACGCTGGCCAAAAAATCTCAGCTGGTGCAATTATCGTCCGCCAACGAGGAACCAAGATCCGACCTGGCAAGAATGTCCGCCGAGGTGGTGACGATACCTTGTTTGCCATGCTCCCAGGAGTGGTTGCTTTCCGCACCCGCAAAGTCCGCCGCTTCAACGGCAAGTTGCTGCCCGCAACCTTTGCGGACGTCGTGCCAGCAAAAGCGTAAACATTAATACATCATGGCCCTCCATCCTGGTGGGTTGTTTTTTTATTCACGTACGCAAGGATTGACAGGAACGCCACCCCGTGCTACTTTCAGTTGAAAAAATAAAAACCTTATTCAACCCTTTGGAGGAATACATGTCCGGATTGAAAACTGTCGAGAAAATTGAAAGCGCAGCGCACGCATCTATCGAAGTCGAAACAGCAAACGGTTCAAAGTACAATCTCACAACACCAGACGAGAAGGGGAATCGACTCATTATTAAGCGAACTCCCATTGGAGAGGAAATTAAACTCCGAGGGAGAATTTACGGCATTGCTGTCGAGACTCCGCCCCAAAAGATCGGGGCGCTCCTGCAGGACGACCGCTGGGCTATCCCATCAAAGGTTGTCTCAGTCGGTCAGTATATGGTAATTCTCAGTGTGGATATTGCACAATTCACAATAACCGGAAAAATTACCTCGCTCAAAATGGGCTAGGAATCCGCACTGTCAGAGAAGAGCTGAATCCAATTCAGCTCTTTTTTCTTACTCCCCTTTCGCCCGAGCAGCGTTTTTACAGGCGCCCAAGAAATCGCGGAACAGAGGCTGGGGTTGAATGGGGCGGGAGGTAAACTCTGGGTGAAACTGCACGCCCACGAACCAAGGGTGGTCTGCAACTTCCACTATTTCAACGAGGTGATCATCCGGGGTAGTTCCAGCAATGAGGAGCCCCGCTTTTTCTAGCTGCTCACGGTATGCATTATTAAATTCGTACCGATGGCGGTGACGCTCCTGCACTTGCGTCGTCCCATATGCCTTTGCACTCAAAGTCTTCGGCGTAATTTTGCACGGCCAACTTCCCAACCGCATTGTTGCCCCGTAATCCTGGCTTAGCATCTTCTTCTCTTGATCCGGCATGATGTGGATGACTGGTACTTTCGCATCAGGATCAAACTCCGTACTAGTGGCCGCGGGTAACCCTGCCACGTGCCGCGCAAATTCAATAGTGGCAATTTGCATACCAAGGCACAACCCAAAGTACGGGACTTTCTTTTCCCGCGCATACTGCACTGCAGAAATTTTTCCTTCAATCCCCCGGTTGCCAAAGCCGCCAGGAACCAGAATGCCATGACTCCGCCGAAGCTTGCTCCACTCTTTGGAATCCTTCTCCTCCAGTCCAACCGAGTCCACCCAGTCCACAAGGAGTTTGACGTTATGCGCGTACGAAGCACTTCGGAGCGCTTCAATGACCGAAAGGTACGCATCGCCGAGCTCTGTATACTTGCCAACAATAGCGATGTGCACAGTGGGCTTGCCGTTCCGCGCTCGTTTCACCAGCTCTTTCCATGGGCCAAGAGCCGGCT
>CAZBMC010000021.1:0-13110 GCA_964493065.1 uncultured Gammaproteobacteria bacterium | reverse complement strand
GAAGGAGTATGTATGGAAAATGAAAACGACATTGAAATCCGTTCTGTGAACGCTGTACTGGCTTCACCATCCAAACTTGCGCTTTTCCCCACGCTGCGCCTCGTCGCGCTGTTTGAAGCTGAACGTCTACCAAAAGACGTACTCACTGAACATTGCACTGCGGTGCACTCTATGTACCACGGCTTGGGAACAATCATTAACGAGCGCTTACTCCGGCTTGGTTGTGGAGAACCACTTCAAGAGGCTGACTCTGTGCTCTGTGTAGAACGTCACCGACAGCCCTACCTGAGTACTTGCCCTTGGTGCAAACAGCACAATGTAACAGCGCTACTTGTTCCAGAAAAAAAATTCCAAATGCCCTGGACAGAGCGTTTCGCACGACGAATAGGCACGGAGTGTGATCACGTTCTTCCGCTTGAAGCGGATGATCTGCAGATCATTACAAATATGCAGGCGTACGAAGACCAGCTGGAACGAGTACCGTGGCTCACAGACGTGCTACGCGGAACCAATACTCCCGCACCTTCAACAGCATAGAACAACGCCCCACATACCACATGTGGGGTTTTCTTATTGAAAAAAATCGGGCGTTCCATTGTGGATCGCCCGTCGTGGTCACCGATTACCGCAAGAGCGGTAGCAGGGTGAAGTAATGAAACACCGTCTAGCCAACGAACAATGTTGTCTGTACAATACTCCGTAATGCATTGTATGTCAAAGCGCGTCCCAGATAAGGACGCGCTTAGATTTTGATGTCTATACAGCTCTATAACTTTACGGCTCTCTTCTAGTAATCTCCCATCCCACCCATGCCGGGCATTCCGCCGCCCATGCCACCGGGCATACCTGCGGCAGCATCTTTCTTCTCTGGGAGGTCGGTCACCACGGCTTCGGTGGTGAGCAGCATTGCCGCGATTGACGCAGCGTTCTGCAAGGCTGAACGGGTTACTTTGGTTGGATCCACAATCCCAGCCGCGACCAAGTCTTCGTACTTGTCATCAGCTGCGTTGTAGCCGTGGCTGCCCTTCAACTTCTTCACTTCTTCCGCAATCACAGAGCCGTCTTTGCCAGCGTTGGTGGCAATTTGCCGTACAGGCTCTGATAGTGAGCGCATGAGAATGTCTACACCGACTTTCTCATCACCGGTCACGTGCATGCTTTCCAGCACGTGGCTGGCGCGAATAAGAGCGACGCCACCGCCAGGGACAATGCCCTCTTCCACGGCTGCCCGGGTTGCGTGCAGAGCATCTTCAATACGGTGCTTCTTCTCTTTCATTTCCGTTTCGGTTGCGGCACCAACTTTAATGACTGCCACACCCCCAGCCAACTTGCCCAGGCGCTCCTGCAACTTCTCCTTATCAAAGTCGCTGGTGGTGGTTTTCAGTTCCGAGCGGATTTGGCTAATGCGCTCTTCAATCATCTTCTTGTCACCCTTGCCTTCCACCACGGTGGTGTTCTCTTTGGAGGCAATGACTTTGCGCGCGCTACCCAGCACATCCAACCCAGCATTCTCCAGTTTCAAACCAATGTCCTCGCTGACCACGCGGCCACCCGTGAGCACAGCCAGGTCTTGCAGCATTTCCTTCCGGCGATCACCAAAGCCAGGAGCTTTGACGGCCAGCACGTGAAACGTGCCGCGAATTTTGTTCACCACAAATGTGGCCAGGGCTTCCCCCTCCACATCGTCAGCAATGATGACCAACTCCTTCTTGCCAGTCTGAGCAATTTTCTCCAGGAGTGGCAGCACGTCGCTGAGCGCGGAAATTTTCTTGTCGGTAATGAGGATGTGCGGGTCTTCGTACACTGCTTCCATGCGCTCCGCATTGTTGATCATATACGGGGACACGTAGCCGCGGTCAAACTGCATACCTTCCACCACGTCTTTGCTCAGGCCAAAGGTTTGGGACTCTTCAACCGTCACCACGCCGTCCTTCCCTACCTTCTCCATCACCTCGGCAATGAGTTTGCCAACTTCTGGATCAGCGGCGGAAATGGAAGCAACTTGTGCAACTTCCTCCGTGCTCTTCACGGGTTTGGAAATTTTGTGGAGCTCATCCACCACGGCTTTCACGCCTTTCTCAATGCCATGGCGCATGACCATGGGATTCGTCCCCGCGGCTACCACGCGCAAGCCATCGGTAATCATTCGCTGAGCGAGCAAGGTCGCAGTGGTGGTACCGTCACCCGCCACGTCATTGGTCTTGGACGCAACTTCTTGCACCAGCTGAGCGCCCACATTCTCGAACTTATCTTCCAAGTCAATTTCCTTGGCAATGGTCACGCCGTCATTGGTGATAGTGGGGCTGCCGTAGCCTTTATCCAAAACCACGTTGCGACCTTTGGGTCCCAGGGTAATTTTCACGGCGTTGGCCAACTTGTCTACGCCCTTCTTCAGCTGGGCGCGCGCTTGTTCATCGAAGAGAATTTGCTTTGCCATAGGAGTGTAAAAAATTAAATTACTTAACTAAAATTGCCAGGACGTCTTCGTCCTTGAGGATTTTGTACTCGGTGTCTTCCACGTCCACTTCATCGCCAGAGTACTTACCAAAGAGCACCACATCCCCGACTTTCAAGCCGAGCTTGGCAATTTTTTCACCGGAGCCGATGGCGATAATTTCACCTTGCTCCTTCTTCTCCTTATCCACGGTGTCTGGGAGCACGATGCCGGACTTGGTGACTTCTTCCTGCGTGGCGGGCTTCACCACAATTCTGTCGCCCAGGGGTTTGAGCTGCATAGGGTTTTTCCGATTTTGGGAACGAAATAAAGGGTTTGAGGACGGGAATTAGCACTTCGACCATGAGAGTGCTAAACCGCTGTACTCCTGATTGTAGCAGGGAAAAACAGGGTGTCAAGAGCTGGTCCCTGCTTGCGTCCACGAAGGAAACCCATGATACTGCGCACATGGACTTTCTCACCGCATTCGGCTTCATTGCCGTACTAACCATGCTCTTCACCTACGCCATGGAACGGCGGCACCCTAATTGGGTGCTGGGTTTTGCAGCGGCTTGCCTGGCCAGCGGGATCTACGGCCTCCTAACCCAGGCGTGGCTCCTTGGGTCGGTGGAAATTTTCTGGTCAGGAATTGCACTGCATCGGTGGTGGAAGTACCGCATCATCCACAACCGAGTTGTGGAAATGAAAAAACTGCCTGAGTAATCCACCACGCGTACCAGCCTTCCTACTCTTCTCCCCTACTCACGAGTCCGGTGACCAACCACCACAACCCTACGCCAGCAGACAGCGTCCAGAGGTAGTGGTCAAACAGACCAACAACGAGTAAGCACACGAAAGCGCTGAGGCTTGCGAGAGCAAAAGGTGAGCGATGCCGAACCAACTTTTCCACACCTGCGCGGCCAATGAGCACAATGAGGGCGAAGAAGACCAAACCGCCGATGGTGCCAAGCTCCACCAAACTAAGGAGGTAGATGTTGTGCACCGGCTGGTAGGCTGAGACTGCCCGGGTGCGATTGATTTGGTCGTACGTTGCTGCCACGGCATTCCCATACCCCACCCCGCGCAGGGGATGTTTTGCTAGTAGCGCGCGGGCATCAGCAACTAGCTCCGCCCGCACATCCACAGACTGCGCTTCCAACCGGCCCTCACCAGTTGCCCGGGTGAGGAATGGTTGTGGGAGGACGGAGATGAGGACGACGGCAATACACGCCATAACCACAGACCACTTCAGCCACAACCACTGCCCCCAAGGCCACCGGAGCTGATGAAGAATGCCAAGAGTGAGTAACCAGGCAACACCAAAACCAATCCAAGCCGAACGTGAGAAAGTCAGCAGTAATCCCAAGAGCAAGAACGTACACACAACCAGAAGTAAAAAAATATGCCCCGCCTGTTCCCAGTACCAACGCTTCCCTTCTAAGTGACGGAGGATATTCTCGCGCTTCCACATCTGAAAGCCTTCCCGAATGTGCTGGTACCGCTGCAGGTACAGACCGAATGCCATGAGCAAACCAATGGCCAAGTACCCCCCAAGTATATTTGGATGAGGCAAGCTGCCGTACGCACGCAACCACCGCTCGCCCCCGGCTTCTACCACCGACGTGCCCAGCATACCTGGATCATGTACAGCTAGTCCTAACCAACTGAGCGCAGGCGTACTTTGCACAAAAAATTGCACCATGGCAAACCCAGCCTGAATCGTAGCGCCAGCAACGAAAGCAATAACCACGTACTGACGTGACACCCAGGCTTGCTGCAGCATCCAGTACAGGAGTACGCCAATGAGCAGCAGGCGCCAGCTGGTGACAACCAGCTCAGTACGGTTGGCCATCACTGCCGAGCCAACGATGACCAGAGCAAAAGCGACAATGCCTGCCAGAATTCGCCGGTCACTAAAGCGCGGCTGCAGGGTAATGTACGCGCCGACCAAAAAGAGGGCGACGAGCAACAAGTCAGTAGCGTAGACACTGACACTCAGAAATTCGGACGTGCCGCTACCCAACTGTCCAGCCACAGCAATCCAGCGTGTCTGCCACGGCAAGAGGAAAATGTACGCGCACACGCCCCACCCCAGGATTGTCGCTAATCGCTTCATACGTCGGCGCCGAAGGACGCGGCGCGCTCGCGGTACGCCTGGGCGTACTGCGCCCGTCTGTCATTATCGTGGAACTTCAGAATGTGGTTGTTGAGCACCACGCGTGTATCTTGATTTGCCATTGCCTTGAGCTGGGGAGGGAGAATTCGCCGTTGGATTTTTTCAACCACGCGTTCTAGCCACTGCCAACCCACGACGGGCGCCAGCAGCCGGGCCACCCAGCTGGGGGTGATGGCCCGCTGCGGTGCGAGCGCGCGCGGCTGGGCGTGTGGGAGCTTTGCTGCACACCAAGGGTTTGCCTGCCAGAGTTTGCTGAACTGACCTTGCGGATCGTACAACGGCACGAGTGTGGCAAGCCACATGGTGAAATACGGATCTTCTGGTAGGAGATACTGCAGCAAGGAAAGGTGATCCGTACTCAGAAAGAAAGACAGGCACACGGTATCTTCGCGATGCTCTGGCTTGGGCCGAATGTTCCGTAGCCGGGCGTAGGCAGTAGTCAAGAATCGCACCAGCCACAGGTGACCAGGCCGACACAAAATGAAGAGATCAAGGTCGCTCTCCGGTCGCGCATTCGCTAAACCCATGGAGTTGCACAGTGCCACAGCTTGGATAAAAGGAAATCGCACCAGCGTCCGGACAATCTTTCGCGCCCGCTTTGCTTTCAGTAACGCCAACCGGTACCGCGCTTGGCGAGTGACAACAATTTCCTCACGTCCGTGCAGAAAGAAAAAACCAGACTGCTGACCAATCTTGGATTGGAGTAGCGGGCTGTTGTGGAGAACCTCACGTAATTGAGAGAAACGTAGGTCTTCCTCTTGTTTGCCAATCCCCCACTTCCATAGTTCCCAGCTGGTGAGCGGGTAGGAAAAAAGGTCGAAGTAGGCAAGGGTTCGGAGGATGGCAGCTTCCACAGGAGTCATGCTGATATCCTACCTTGAAGTGGGGAAGGGAGAAAGCGGGGTACCGGCTTCAGGATAAGGTTTCGCAGCCCGTATCGGTATACGGTACCATTACACGTACTACGGTTCGTCCATCGTTATCCGTAAACCATCTTACGATACGGGTGGCGAGACCGTACCCCATATTTCCGTGTTCATCTTGACAATCCCCCAAACCCTGGTATACTCTGCGAACTCAAACAAAAGTGAATCCACATCAAAAGGTACCTACTTCACACAGGAGGCGACTCATGCCCCCAACACAAGGACTGTCTGTGACCCGCAAAATTGATGAACGCGTGGTCATCCGACATAGAGGGGCAGAGATCGTTGTTACTGTAAAGCAACTTGCGGGCGAAAGTGTTCGCATCAATTTCATAGCTCCTCCATCGGTGAAAATAAACCGTGAAGAGGTGCAGCAGCGAATTGATCGCGAACTTGCGGAACGAAACAAACACTTTCCGTATAACCTTGCTCTCGCAATTACGCGAGCTTTCAAAGCGCTCTTGCCCTAAAAAACCCCGACCTAGTTCATAGGTCGGGGCTCTTTTTTTGAACACATTATTTTTCCAGTACTGCTTTCAGCGCTTGCGCCGTGGCGCTGGCTTTCACTTTCGCCACTTGTCGGGGCGTGCCGGCTGCCACGAGCTTGCCGCCTTTGTCACCGCCGCCTGGACCCAGATCAATAACCCAGTCTGCGCTCTTAATGACATCCAAGTTGTGCTCAATGACCAGCACGGTATTACCCTTCTCCACTAACTGATTCAGCACAGCGAGTAAGCGGGCAACATCATCTACGTGCAGACCAGTGGTTGGTTCATCCAGAATGTAGAGCGTGCGCCCGGTGGCGCGCCGAGACAGTTCCGTAGCGAGTTTCACACGCTGCGCTTCCCCACCAGAAAGCGTGGTGGCAGACTGGCCAAGATGGACGTAGCCCAGACCGACTTCCATGAGCGTCTGCAGTTTACCCTTGATGGCCGGAATGTGACGGAAGAATTGCAGGGCCTCTTCCACGGTCATGCTCAGCACGTCGGCAATGTTCTTCCCTTTGTAGAGAATTTCCAGCACCTGGCTGGTGTAGCGCTTGCCATGGCACTCTTCACACTCCACGTACACGTCGGGCAGGAAGTGCATTTCAATGCGCACCAGGCCGTCCCCTTGGCAAGCTTCACAGCGGCCACCGGGGACGTTGAAGGAGAAACGACCCGGGCCAAACCCGCGCACTTTCGCTTCTGGGATTTGGGTGAACAGGTCGCGGATGGGTGTGAAGACGCCCGTGTACGTTGCAGGATTGGAGCGCGGCGTGCGGCCAATGGGCGACTGGTCAATGGTAATGACTTTGTCCAGGTGATCAATGCCGGTGATGGTGTCGTGTGCGCCAGGCATGTCCTTGGCGTTGTAGAAGTGCTGCCCCAAAGCGCGGGAGAGAATATCCGTGATGAGCGTGGACTTGCCAGAGCCTGACACCCCGGTGACGCAGACGAACGTGCCCAACGGAATCTGCACGGTGAGGTTCTGCAAATTGAATTCTTTTGCCCCCTTGATGGTGATGAACTTCCCATTCCCCTTGCGGGAGACTTTGGGAATAGGAATGAACTTCTTGCCGGAGAGGTACTGGCCAGTGAGCGAATGCTTGTTCTTCTTAATCTCCGCGGGTGTGCCTGCGGCGACAACCGTCCCGCCGTGCTCCCCGGCTCCCGGACCAATGTCCACCACGTAGTCCGCGGCTTCAATCGTTTCTTCATCATGCTCCACCACCAACACGGTATTCCCCAAGTCCCGCAAGGTTTGCAAAGTAGAAATGAGTTTGGCGTTGTCTTTCTGGTGCAAGCCAATGGACGGTTCATCCAGAATGTACAGCACGCCAACCAGGGACGAACCAATTTGCGTGGCTAGCCGAATGCGCTGCGCTTCCCCACCGGACAACGTGGACGCGGCCCGATCCAGAGTCAAGTAGTCCAACCCCACGTTGCTGAGGAAACCCAAGCGCGCGCGAATCTCTTTGAGAATCTGCTTGGCAATAATCATGTCCCGGTCGCTGAGGGCTTTAGGCTTCGCCAAACCCGCGAAGAATGCGCTGGCTTTTTCTACGGTGAGTGAAGTGATTTCGGAAATATTCTTGTCCTGGATGAGCACACCCAGCACTTCTTGCTTCAAGCGGCGGCCTTTGCAGGTTGGGCATGGCCACACGCGCATGTAGCGTTCAATTTCCGAGCGAATGTAGTCCGAGTCGGTTTCCCGGTACCGGCGCATCAGGTTTGGGATCACCCCTTCGTACGTGGTCATGAACGCTTTCACCTTCCCCTGCCCGGTGGGGTTGTTCACGTCAAACTCTTTGTCGCCTGCGCCATGCAGCACCACATCCAGCACTTTCTTGGGTAAGTCCTTCACCGGAATCCGGCCCGAGGTGCCCAGGTTGGCCAGCACCGCGTCCAAAATACGCGTGTACCAAGTTTGGTTGGAAGCAGTGCGAGACCAGGGACGAATGGCGCCTTCCGCAATGGAGAGTTTGGGGTTGGGAATGACGAGCTGCGGGTCAATTTCCAATTTCGTGCCCAAACCCGTACACTCCGCGCACGCACCATGCGGATTGTTGAAGGAAAAATTCCGCGGCTCCACCGGCGGCAAGTTCGTGCCGTCGTGCGGGCAAACGAAGTGCTGGCTGAACAAACTGTCCGTGGCTTTCTTCGTGGGGTCAGTTCCTGGCGCAGCCTTGGCAACGACAATCAACCCTTTGCCCAGACGCCCGGCGGTTTCCAATGACTCCGTCAGCCGCTGCTTATCCATGTCGGGTTCAATAGTCAACCGGTCAATGACAATTTCAATGCTGTGCTTCTTGTGCTTGTTCAGCTCCACCTGCTCAGCTTCGTCCAGCGAGACCACGACGTTGTCCAAACGCACGCGCACAAACCCAGCTTTGCGTACATCTGCAAACACGTGCTTGTGCTCCCCTTTCATGTCCCGCACCATGGGCGCGAGCACGAGGATGGGCGTACCTTTGGGACTGCCCAGCACCTGGTTCCGAATTTGCTCCGTCGTTTGCCGCTGGACTTTCCGGCCACACGTCGGGCAGTGCGGCACACCCACGCGCGCGTAGAGTAAACGCAGGTAGTCGTACACTTCCGTTACCGTGCCCACCGTGGACCGCGGGTTGTGGGAGGTAGACTTCTGGTCAATGGAAATTGCAGGCGACAAGCCGTCAATTTGGTCCACGTCCGGCTTGTCCATGAGCCCCAAGAACTGCCGCGCGTAGGCGGACAAGGATTCCACGTACCGCCGCTGGCCTTCAGCGTAAATTGTGTCAAAAGCCAAAGATGATTTCCCTGAACCCGACAAACCCGTGAAGACAACAAAGGCGTTCCGGGGGATATCCAGGGATACATTCTTGAGGTTGTGTACCCGGGCACCGCGGATTTTGATGACATCAGCCATGGGAATTGCAGTGGTTAGACACGAGCCAGAAAGCACGTGCAGCAGAGTGGGAGCAGTATACCGGACGTGTCAAGGGAGGTCAAGAGCTATGGGAGGTGGAGGGTTTGGGTGTGGGGAAAAGTGTAGATAGCGGGTTAAAGTTAAAAAGCCGCTCCCACCCGGTAAGCCGGATGGGAGCGGACAACCACAAGGACTGGCGAACGCGGAGAAACCGACAGGACTGATTCCACTGATTGTCGAGCTGTTTGCGGTTCAGATTCCGCCCATTGTCGTTTGCGTAGACGTACGCAACGTCACCATCGGTAACGATACCGTCGTTCATGTGCAGCGTGCCATCCGTGGCACTGCCCGTTGAGTACTCTCAGGGCTGTAAAGTATTCGGGGTCATGGGTAACCCACCAGCACCCTGCACCAAGTACCTTATGGTAAGAAGGATCACGGGAGGCACGCTGCCGTAAGACGTACCCGACGACATTCTGGCCAGTTCCCGCGCCTAGAGTTCGGCCGTCCGCAGCCTTGACCGCGGACAGATTCGCCTACTGTCCAAGATGTAGTGTAGCAGCTTACTATAAAAGTCGCCCCACTCCTTCTGCGAAGGTGTGGGGCGAGTCCAAAGGGCAAAGGATCCAAAAAGTGCTAAGTGTACAAGTAGCAAAGTGCTACTTGCGAACGCGGAGAAACCGACAGGACTGATCCCACTGACCGACGAGCTGCCCGCGGAACAGAAACCGCCCAACGCCGTTCGCGTAGACGCACGCAACGTCACCACCGGTAACGATACCGCATAGTCCAACAATCGGCGAGTTACCTAGTTCGGCTTTGGAATCCGGTGCCTCATCAAGGTAGGTTTCCACTTCGGCGCGGTCTGGGGCACGGAAGCCGGGTGCATGCTGCCACGCCCGCACCTCTTCGGTCGTCGGTTGGTGGTCAAACGTGTCCACGTCGTACGCTACTTCACGGCTTCCCGGTACAACAGGAAAATCCGCTGCCGACAATCCGGAATTGATGAAGTAGTAGTCCTCCTTACGAATGGACTTCCACCGCGGATCGCCGCCGTTGACGGTCAGTCGATTTGGGGCAGCAAAGGGATTTTTCCCTTGCGCGAAAAGCTCAAGCTGCCTTTTGGTAATAACTCGCCCCCGAACCTTGGTGATGATGTCACCAATCAGTCCCAGGCAATCATCTGCACCCAAGCCCGCTTGGCCCGGCACGATTCCGACCATGTTCTCTTTTCCCATGATCAGCTCCTTCTGTTTTAATGGAATGCCCGATATGTCGGCGCCGCAGCTACTCCGTTGGTGCGGAGTGTGTGTTTGTAAAGAATCTCGTTGACTAGGGAGAGTAGCGCTCTAGGGGCATTTTGTCAACACGCTATAGTGGGAGGTGGTGGTGAGTTTGGGTGTGGAGGGAAGGTGTAGTTTAGAGGTGAGGGTATTTCTCACTCGCACGAATCCTTCCCCTCCTTTCCAAGGAGGGGCTAGGGGTGGTTCTTCTGACGTAGCCTAGTAAAGAATTACAAAAGCTGTTGAATCTGCTCCCAAGTAATACCGAATTTTTCTTCAATTTCCTTTAACGTATAATGCAAGACATCCTTTCGTAGTGAAGATTGTATCGTGAGAGATTTTTCGGTTGTTGGCCAAATTATTTTAAAATGACTTCCGTTACCGCCACTCATATCAATGTCAAAACCAACCCTTCGTAAGGCTCGGATAAACTTCCGGGTTTTTATCTCACCAGGCAGCTCACTACGCGAGGGCATACCTTTCTCGTCGTTCGCCTTCTCGGAAGATCTTTACTTTCTTTGCGAAAGACGATGGAATGCTAAAAGAAGTTAAAATCGCATCTTTCACTTTTTGATCAAGGTCTTCTTGATTCTTTCCGGACGTAATAATTGAACCAAATCGAAAATTCTCACTAACTGCGACAAAACCCTCATCAGTTTTTTCAAACCTAAATTCAATCCCGTCGTACTGACGGAAATAATTCTCTAATTCCCACAAACCCTTAGGAACATAAGAATTACCATAAAAGGCCTTAACCACTTGATCCCGTAGTACTTTAAGAATGCTCATATTGATAAACAAAGTATACCACACTAACCCAGATTACCTTACTTACCATAAGTAGATTATTCTGTCAATTCAACTACAATGCATTTATGCACAACGCTCTCCGCCGCCAACTGCAAGTCCTACCCGCAAAGCCGGGCGTGTACACCTTTTCCGATGAGAAGGGTGAAGTGCTGTACGTGGGCAAGGCCACCAGTCTGAAGTCACGGGTAGGCTCATACTTCAGTAAGAAGTCGAGTTTGTCGCAGGCGAAGCGGATTATGGTGAGCAAAATTGCAAAGTTGGACACGATTGTGACCAGCAGCGAACTGGAAGCGCTGATGCTGGAAACCACGCGCATCAAGCAGCTGCACCCGCCGTACAACATTGTGATGCGGGATGATAAAAACTTCCTGCATATTAAAATTGCTTTGGCGGAAAAATTTCCGTCCGTTACAACGGTGCGCCGGTTGACCAAAGACGGCAGCCGGTACTACGGGCCATACATGTCTGCGGGCGCCGTGTACGAAACTTTAAAGTTGCTCAAAAAAGTGTTTCCGTATAAAAACTGTACCAACCCGCCAGACAAACCCTGCTTTGAATTCCACCTCCACCGCTGCCTGGGGCATGGAACGGATGAGGCAAGCAAAACGCGCTACCGAGAAATTATCCAGCAGCTCATGCACTTCTTGGGTGGCCAAACCAAGGAGATTGAAAAACAATTGGAGAGTCAGATGACCAAAGCAAGTGCAGCCAAGCAGTTCGAGCGTGCAGCTTTGGCCCGGGATCGATTACGCGCCATCCACAAAATTATGGAACGGCAACACGCCATCTTGCTTAACCATGAAAATGTGGATGTGATTGGCTATGCTGCCGAAGGCGGGCTGGCTGCGACGAATCGGTTGATCATTCGCAATGGAAAAATGGTCGACAAGCAAGTGGTTCTCCTCCAACACGTGAAGGATGAAAGTCCGGCTGATGTCCTGGCTAGTTTTTTGGAACAATTCTACACGCAGGTGACAGACCCACCGGCTCGCTTGGCCCTCCCCTTCTCCCTGACCATGTCCCGTGCGTTCGGGAGTGTCACGGGCGCCACCCCCTTCATCCCCCAGCGCGGGCGAATAAAAAAATTATTAGCCGTCAGCAACCTCAACGCCCAAGAATTTCTGCGCCAGCAAAAAGCCAGCTTTGAACGGGATGACTCCCGACTGCTGAAAGGTTTGCGAGAGCTGACCAAGGCCCTGGGTTTGCCAGCGATCCCGCACCGCATTGAAGCCTACGACATTGCCAATGTCCAAGGTGAGCATGCCGTGGGCGGTATGGTGGTTTTTGTGGATGGTCGGCCAGAGAAGAAAGCCTACCGCCGCTTCACCATCAAGACCGTGCAAGGCTCGAATGATCCCGCGATGCTTGCAGAAATTCTTCAGCGCCGGTTTGGACACTCACCCAACACTGTCAACTCAACGAAAGGTGGCGAGGCATCACCCAAGACCTCTACAGCTTTACCGCTCTACAGCTCTACAGCTCCTTCATGGCCCCTTCCCGACCTCCTCATTCTCGACGGCGGCGCGGGGCAGCTGAGCGTGGCGCGAAAAGTGATTCCAAAAGATGTCAGTGTACCGATCGTGGCTCTGGCCAAAGGCGGCCATGCGCATGAACCGCAGCAAGGTGAGCGGGAAAAGATCTTCCGGCCAGACGCGCCCACCATTCGCTTGCAAAACCCATCTGACGGCTTGTTCCTCATCGAACGCATCCGGGACGAAGCCCATCGCTTCACCATCGCCGGTTACCGCGGCAAGCACCGCAAAGCAACCATCCAATCTGCATTGGATGGCATTCCCGGCATTGGCCCAGTGATGAAGAAAAAGCTGCTCAAAACTTTTGGCTCGGTGGCTGGAGTGCGAAGAGCAGCGGATGATGAGTTACGAAAAGCCGTGGGACAAGCTTTGTTCAAAATTATCCGAGAAAAACTGTGATTTTCCTATTTACTATGGAAGTAGAACATAGAACGAAGAACTGCGAACCAGAATAGACAATCACATACCTTCTGGCTCCCTGTTCCAAGTTCTTCGTTCAAAGTCCACTCCCCATTCGTAATTCGTATATTCGTAGTATCTTTTCGTAATTCGTAACCCTCAT
>CAZBMC010000020.1:0-13500 GCA_964493065.1 uncultured Gammaproteobacteria bacterium | reverse complement strand
GTGTCAAAATCCACGGTCACGCAGTACGGCGTGCCAATTTCGTCCTGACGGCGGTAGCGGCGGCCAATGGACTGGCTGTCATCGTACATGACGGTCCAATGCTTGCGGAGCTCGGCGGCAATTTCCTGCGCTTTCCCTGCCAACGGTTCTTTTTTGGATAATGGCAGAATCGCCACTTTGATTGGCGCTAAAGACTTGTGCAAACGCAGCACGACCTCTTTTTCCTTGATGGCCTCAGTTGTCGTTGACCGACCACCCTCAACTTCTTCGTACGCATCAAGCAGGAAAGCCAGCGCTGCCCGGTCCACACCCGCTGACGGCTCAATACAGTACGGCACAATCGCTTCAGGGGTTTTATCATCACGGTAGGACTGTCCGTGCGCTTTGAGATCAAAATCCGTACGGTTGGCAATGCCCATGAGTTCTGACCAGCCCTTTTCGAACGGGAAATTATATTCAATATCTGTGGTAGCCTTGGAATAGTGCGCCAGTTCAGACTTGGACTGCTCATGGAAACGTAGGTGGTCTGCTTTAATCCCTAAGTCCAAGAACCATTGCAGACTTTCTTCGCACCAAAATTTGTACCACCGTTCGTCCTCACCTGGATGGCAGAAGAATTCCAATTCCATTTGCTCAAACTCCCGGGAGCGAAAAATGAAATTGCCGGGGGTAATTTCGTTCCGGAACGCTTTGCCAATTTGCCCAATGCCAAACGGGAGCTTCAGCCGCATGGATTGCCGCACCGTATCGAAGTTCACAAAAATGTTCTGCGCAGTTTCTGGCCGCATGAACACCGTGGCGGCGGTGTCCTCCACCGGCCCCACGTGCGTGGTGAACATGGTGTTAAAGTCCCGCTCCCCGGTGAGCTGCCCGCCGCAGTCCGGGCACTTGGTGTGATCCGTCAGGTCATCCCCTTTGAAGCGATGGTGGCAGGCTTTGCACTCCACCAACTTGTCCGCGAAACCCTGCACGTGGCCGCTCTTCTGCCACACCGTAGGGTTGGTCACAATAGACGCATCTTGGCCCACCACGTCTGGCCGACCTTGCACAAACCGCTTCCACCACTCCCGCTTGATGTTGTTCTTGAATTCCACGCCCAAGGGACCCCAATCCCAGAAACCTTGCAGGCCGCCGTAGATTTCTGCCGTGGGGAACACAAAGCCCCGCCGCTTGGCAAAGGACATGAGCACTTCCATTTTCGTGGGTTCGGACATACGTGTCTATAGAGTACGTTTTTTTGGCTTTTTAGACAAGAAAAAAGCGCCTCGTGATGAAGCGCTTTAATGAACAATTTTTGGGGTGGTCTGGACTTGAACCAGCGCCAGAACATGGGCCTTAGCTACTTGCGGATTACCATGCAACCAGCAATCAACCACCCCAATTTCTTTCGGGAATACAGGAATCGAACCTGTGACCTCTCTATCCCTGTAAAGCTCTCAATCGATGCAGGGAAAGAGCGTTCTACCGACTGAACTAATTCCCGTGTTTCTACCCTACGGCAGTGAGGACCGGGGCTGATGTCATTGGCAGAAAAAGTCCGCCCGGTAAACCCACTTGCCACAATGTGCTGTGAGGCACACCTTAGCAAACCATTGGAAAAGCTGTCAACTGGCTGCTAGATGAGCCGAATCGTCTGCCGGAAACGATCATGTGCCTGCTCGTATTCAGACTTCTCTAAACTTGCAATGGTGTCACGCAACCCAGCAATAACGAGCTGTTTATCGAAAGCGCGCATGTGTACGGTCTGTAGCTTTTCGATGGTGACAATGTGTGAAGCAATGATACTTCGGACATTTGGCCAATGGAATGGCACAATCGGAAAGCGAACTTTTCGGCTCACCGCATGCATTGCTTTTTCCAGATCCACACGGATCTTCCGCAAACCCAAACTTGCATATGCAGTTTCGACTAAAGTTTTCGCTAACGATGGCCTATTTGTTGCTAAGAATTTCTCAGCTTCTACGTATTCCTGCGCGACGTAGGTGAACGTCTCACGGAATGGGTTCAGGTCATACGCTTGCACCAAGGCAGCATTGTTCACTAGCCGACGACGCAATGCAGTCTGTCGATCCCGAACAAGGCCATCCCACTCAGCAAGCACGCGCTGTAAGAACGTGTACTGCGCGTCAACTTCAAATTCCATAACGCACAGCATGGATTGGTCTAAGCGACGCCACTGCGCAAAGATTGCGTTGATGGAAATCGCGTCGCTCTCCCGAATGAGCACAGCATTGATGGCCGCCACAATCCTGGCGGCAAAGGCGCCGGGGTTAAACCGGTCTAGGCTGTCTTTCCCCGTCGCCACGGCAATCGCCTGTTCGATCGCCCGTTTCTTTTGGGCCTCATTTGCATTTGGACCCAAAAAAGCCACAACCGCGATTGCTTCACGCTTGATTTCCTGACGAAGCAAATCCACACGGCGTGAATCCAACTTCCCCAGCAGCAAACCATGCAGCTCATGCAAATGCTGCAGTGACTGGACGAGGCGTGGAATTTCTCCGTGCTTATCCTGCTGGTACTTTTCCGTACCATGCGTGAACAGTCGAAACTGCCAGTACACGTCTGGGACAATGACGTGCGCAACGTCACTGGGGAAAAATCGTTTCCCTTTCTTCTGTTCTTCAGTTACATTCCACTTCGGATGTGCCAGCCAACCCTGGTACTTTCCCGGTTCGGTAATGACGTGGAGTGAACTTGCAAACAACTTCCGCGCTAGCATTGGTACGCGCTTCCCATCTTCAATAATCACCGGAATGCGGCATTCCTGCTTCCCGCCAAACTTTTCCATCTATTCCTCACTTTCTATAGTTTTCAACGTAGGTGTGTTTCGAGATACCGTAATGCAGCGGCGGCTTTTTGTCAACCTACTAATAGGGAGTAAACCTACAAACATACCTTAGTCGTTAATCAACCTTACACTCCTCCCCTCCTTTCGAAGTAGGGGGTAGGGGGAGGTAGGGGGAGGTAATCCTAACCAGGGAGACACAGATCAAAAAACCAAGTATGCAAAAAGAGTACAGTTAGTCTTCTTGATTCCATGTTTCAGCGGGATTGCCTGCCTTGCCGGCAGGCAGGCCACGTCACTCGAAGACTCGTTCCTCGCAATGACAGATTGTAAAAAAGGCCGCAGGACCTCTACAGCTTTACCGCTGTATAGCTCTACGGCTTCCCCTACAGCTGCTTCGCCTTTTCTACCCGAATATTGCCGCCGGGTTCTAGAATAGCCACGTCACGCCGAGCCAAAGTTTTTTGCAACAGCGCGTTCGCCAGCACATTATCCAGATGCTCTTGCATGGCACGGCGCAAGGGGCGGGCGCCGTACTGGGGGTCAAAACCTTTTTCTGCTAGTTCCACCAGCGCAGGATCTGTAACCCGCAGGGTAATCCCCTTCTCTTGCAACTGCGCTTGGACCTGCTTCAGCATCAGCCGCGCGATGGCAATGACCTGCTCAAAGTCCAGGGGCTTGAAGACAATGATACCGTCAAAACGGTTGAGGAATTCTGGGCGGTAGTACCGTGCCAGCTCTTCATCCACCAAACGTTGCCGAATGCGTTCCAGGGACTCGCCGGCTTTGATCCCGGCCTGAATGGTAGCCGTGCCGGCGTTGGACGTGGCAATGAGAATGACGTTAGTGAAATCCACGGTGCGGCCACTGCTATCGGTGAGCCGGCCATCATCCATCACTTGCAGGAAGACGTTGAGGATATCTGGGTGCGCTTTTTCCAATTCGTCCAGCAAGAGCAGGGTGAACGGATTTTTCCGCACGGCTTCGGTTAGGTACCCGCTCTCCCCCGTGTCGGGATTCCCAATGAGCCGGGTGAGACTGGACTGCACCTGGTACTCCGACATATCCAAGCGGATCATGCTCTGCTCATTGCCAAAGTACACCTCGGCTACGGCTTTGGAGAGCTCCGTCTTCCCCACCCCGGTGGGCCCCAGGAACAGGAAAGTGGCTATGGGCCGTTTGGCATCCCGCAGCTCAGCGCGAGCGCGGCGGAGGGCGGCCGATACGGCGTGCACCGCCTCTTCCTGGCCAATAACCCGGGCATGAATTTTTTCTTCCAAATGGAGCAGTTTCTCCGTCTCCGCTTCGGTCACCTGCGTCACCGGCACATTTGTCCGTTCAGACACAATGGCTGCCACGTCCTCCCCGCTCACCGTTTGATTCTTTCCACGTGTCTTATGCACGAAGACCGCGGCTTCTTCTGCTATGGTCACGGCTTTCTCGGGTAAGTATCGGTCGTGGACGTACCGTTGGGAGAGGACAACGGCTCGTTCAATAGCATCGTAGCTGAAGACCACTTGGTGCTTGGCTTCTATGTGCCCAACCTTGCCTTCCAAAATCTGGATGGCGCCATTGGTATCCACTTCGTTAATGGCTAATCGTTGGAAGACGGACGTTACGCCAGACTTCTCAATGTACCGATGCTCGTCAACCGGATTCGTGGTGGCGATTGCCAGGAATGCACGCTGGCCCAAAGCCTGCGCAAGCATTTCTGCCAAATCCATTTTGGAGCCACCGGCAGTAGTGAGTCCCATCATGTTCTGCAGATTGTCGATGTAGAGAATGATATTCCCGGAACGCACAATTTCGTTGAGGATAATGGTGAAGCGCTCTTCCAATTCTCCTTGGCGGCCGGCGGCACTCACTAACGACGAGACGGACAAGCTTACCAAGCGTTTGTCCTGAAGCGACGGCGGCACATCTTCCGCCACCATGCGCTGCGCCAAACCTTCCACAATGGCCGTCTTCCCCACGCCAGGCAGTCCGACAAGTATGGGATTGGATCGGCCGCTCTCAAAAATGCGGAAGAGCTCTTCAAACTCCCGTTCCCGGCCAATGCACGGTGCCAGCATACCCAGCCGCGCCAGCTGCGTCAGGTCCCGGCTGGTTCGGTCCAGCATGGGTGTGGCAATGGCAGTGAATGCCCGGTTCATGGTGGTCTTCTTGGAGCGGTACCGCGCGCGCCGCGCCCAGGCCGTGTGCGTGCGAGACAGCTGCCGGGAAATGGAAATCCAGGCCACCACATTCCGAAGTTTCTGTACATCAATGCCCAGGTCGGCCAAAATTTCCACAACCAGTGAGTCGTTGTACACCGCGATGAGTAACTCCGTCACATCAACCACTGGACGACCCGCTTCCACCGCCTCTGCGTACGCATGCAGCAAAATGGTGTGGAGGTCTGTACTCACCACAGGTGCGTGCGGCGCGCGCGGCAAACCCAGCAGCGCCCGGTTCACCCGGTCACTCAGGGACTTCCCTGGCACACCCAACCGGCCAAAAACGATTTGTATATCTGGAAATGCGAAGAGTGCAGCGAAGAGGTGCAATGCATCCACCCGCGCATGACCAAAACGTTCGGCTAAGTTCCAGGCGCCTTCCACGGCGCGCATTGCCGTGACCGCAAACGCTGGGGCGACATTCTCAAAGCGTGCTTGCTGGTGCATGACATCTTCCCAAGCCAACGGCGGAGGTGGGACAGCGAGCAATTCGCCATCCCGGCGAGCTACCAAAACCTGTTCCTGGTGCCGCCGGCGCAACCGATTCACCAAGAGAATGTCTGCCAAGAGCGAAATCCCAAAACCAAGCATGTACCACGTGCGCGTCCCCAAGAAATGCACCACGCTGTCCAGACTCGCAACCGGTTTGATGTGCAGCCCTTCGATAATCAAGAACACTACTCCGGCTATGCCCAGGGCGCCCAAGGTTAAATCAATAATCCGATGCAGGGTCCGTTGCAGCTGTTGCTGGGTAATGTGCAATCTGTCTACGCGCCGGTGCCAGACGAACAGCCGGCCCATCAGCCACAACGCTGCGCGGGTATTGCCGCACGCTGGACAGTCCCCATCTGCGTGCACGCACGCGGGGCAGGTGACAATCAGACGGTTCGGTGCAGTTGCCATTTACGTCAGCCAAGGGAGATGGAAGAGTTGGTACAGAACATAGTAGACCGCAATGGCCGGGGCCAAAAGGTACAGGCAGAATGCCGCAAGGTACATGAGGAGAACGACAGCAAGAACGACCGTCAACGCAAGAGCGACGACCGTCCGGACGAAGAAACTAATGGCCCGGCCACTCTTCGTATAGTCGCCGTACATGGGCACGAACAAATTCTTCACCCAGATCACCGGACTCCACCGGCTCCGTTGCACAAATTCCTTGGTGCGCCGCCAGAGCAGGGCGCTTGCCTTTGCAAGGCCTTTCCCATACCACCACACCGGGAATAGCAAAATATCCTGGACAAATTCCCGGAAGAGGAAGGCGACAGGATTGGCGGTGGTGAGCTCGGCCATAGGTATGTGCAGTATACCACTTTACCCTGCATTGACGCAGGACAAAAAAACTCCGTTCCAATGGATGGAACGGAGAAGAAATGCGGTACTTTCCCGAAACGTACCTAGGTATCTGACGCATCATTCCTGACAACCCACTCGGAGCGTTGTCGAGCTTAAAAGAGCACGAGTCGTCGTACTGCGCTGGCACTGTAATCATTGACGTACTCAAAAAAATCCGACCCCAGAATATCCGCATTGACTGCAAAGTCTGCGATGGCGGGCCATTCTTGCGTCCGTAGGTATCGCCGATTCATAGGCACTTTCCATAAATGACAGAGCTGAATAAGTTGCCCCCGACTTCGGAGAAAGAAATATCGAAATGCTCTGTCATGCCCACCGATCTCTCGGTACAAACCGTGCTCCAGTATGTGCAGCACCTGCATGCCTGGTGGATCAAAAAGGATATCATCGGGCGTCGTTGCCTCAACGCGTAGGCATGCTTGCACAATTAAATTGAGACCGGTGCCGTAATTCTTCCGTAGCTCGTTCTGCGTCTCAAACGCTTCGGGACTTGGAGTTAAACCCTCCAAGGAATCGTGCAGGATTAACCAGTGCAAAATGGGATAGTCGGTGAACGGACGCGAATGAAATGGATTGCACTGAGCTGCTAACTTTCGCCTCGCCATGAATACCTCCATTGTCTATGAACACTTTGCATACAGCATAGCTGAATTTTACCTATCACAAAAATACTCAAATCACTATGAGCATACGATTGTTCTGAAGCGCTACGGCGTTGCTTCCACCACCAGCCCTTTCCCAACCGCTGCAACGTCGCCTGGCAAATCACTGGTAATAATCGCTTTTTCCACACGTAAATCCTGGTTGGTGAATTCGTCTCGCGCCGTAGCCACGGTCTGCCCCAGCAAGGTGAGCAACTTGCCAACGTCGGTTGCGACGGGTGTCACCTTTACCTGAAACTTCGCTTCCAAACTAGCAAAGAGACTGCCGGTCCCGGGTGGCACCCGGTTCACCCGCCAGGTCACTTCCCGGGTGGTAGGGTCGTACGTGACTGCCTGGCCCGCTGTCACGCTCTGCACGCCCGTCCACGTTGCAGCATCAGGGAGCGTGGCGGTAACGACAATCTGCGTGGCTTCATTCGTGGCATTCGTCAGCGTCCAGCTCATTTCGTACATCGTCTCTTTCCCAACCTGGGGTGGCAATGGTCCAGTGCCAATGGGGACCTGCTCATCGCTGTAGTACCGTCCCTCTGGCTCCACGTTCAACTTCGTGGAGAACTTCGACTCCAAGGGTTTTGCCTGCGTTTCAAAGTTCTTGCCTGTCACATCATCCATACTCCCCACGGATGCGCGGACGGCAATGGTAGACGTGAAATTCTTATCCCCTTGCTCTGTAATGTCTGGCCCAGAGCGAACTGGGAGACGCAGGAGGATGTCTCCGCCTTTCCCGGGTTCAATTTTTGCCAAGCCCGGAACCTGCGCTTTCGTCCAGGTCAAGGTTCGGCCTGACAACGTCCCCTTCTGCACATCAGAACGATTATCCAGGTCAAATATGATGCTATCCTTCCCGCCCCCATTCTTCTCCCGGAGCTCTGCAACAATGGTGACATCCTGCATGTTGCTCTCACTCTCATTCTTGTAGCTAATGGAGAGGTTCAACATGTCACCCCATCCCAGCACCGTGCCGCCACCAGGATTGGTCACATTCAATATCACTTGTAAACCAGGTTGCACCAACGTCCCTATGCCACTTGCCTCAGCCTGCACTTGCAGCTCGCCCGTGAGTACCCGTCCAGCGCGGAACTTAAATTCTGGCGTATCGCCCACATTCCCCTGCAAGGTGCCAGTAACCGTTATTTTCTTTTCACCCTTTTGTGGAATACTTGCAATGTCCCAGATATTTTCCTCCCGGCTTGGCTTGGGTGTGGCGCTACCAAAGGTGAAACTGCTGGGATACTCCACTACCAAACGAATATTCTCAAGTTCGGCAGAACCAGTGTTCAACACCACAATGGGAATTTGCGTTTGCACACCTGGGGTAATGCGGAGCGGCACATCAGGCTGCAGCTGCAGCACCGAGCTGCTGATGCGAACAGTTACTTCCAGGCTCTTCTGGAAATCGTAGTTGAAATTAGACGGCCGGTATCCCAACGTAAATCGGAACACTTTGTCCTGATCCTGGTCGCCCACTAACCGGCCTTTCACCGTTACCGTGGTACCGGCTGATTTTTGCAACGTGCCAAGATGCCAGGCATTGTTGAATTCGTTGGACGCAACAGGTTGGCTGGAAGCAAAAGTGAAACCTTCTGGTGGAGTGAGCGTGAGTTCGGCATTTTGCAATGCGATTTGCTCTTCATTGGTGACAGTGACCACAACCGAAACTTCGTCCCCTGCAGCCACATCGGCTGGGGCTTTTGCGGTGAGCTGCACCCGCTCACTGAACCGCGCAGAAGATCGAAATACCAAAAATCCTGCCAACGTTGCAGCAGCGAGAGTCCCAAGGACAATGAACAGCGCAATGAGCCGACGCTTCCGCTTGGACTTTGGTACTGCTTTTTTCAAATCACGTGGCGATTCCACCTCGTCATCCTCCGCACCAGATTCAGGTTTGTAGATCGCATCAAGCACATCTCCTCGCATTTTCGCCGGAGCTGGTTCAGGTGCATCGTCAGTCTCTGCATCTTCATCCTGTGCATCATCAGCGGCCACAGGTGTGGTAGTATCCTTCGCTTCTTCCTCTTCCTCATCCACCTCCAGCTTTTCTGGAAGTTCATCAGGCTCTGCAGACTTCAGTTTTCGGATTGGGACACGCTTTGCTGCACTCGCTTTGGATTTTGCCATAGTGTACTGCAGTATACCCAAAAACCGAGATTCGGAAAAGAAAAAATCATTACTTAATGACTAGAAAGTACGGCCCTACCCCAACGCCCGGGTAAACGCCACGAAGCGTTCCACGGGAATTGCTCGTTCAGCCACGTGGTGCAACTCGGCTTGGGTAACGCGTGCAGCACTGGTTTCCATTGCTGTATCCAAATTCTGGTTGGCGACCAGCGCCCAGTTCTCGCGGGTGAGGGCGTGCGTAAAATCCCGCACCTGGGCTGACACCAAGAACGCGGTGGGATCCAGATTAGCGCACTCCTGCCCCACCCACCCGCCATGGTGCTTGGAAAAGCACGCGTCTCCCACCAGAGGTCTACGGCAGTGACTGCAGTATGCAGAATCAGGAATGACTCCCACTGCATGGAAGAGATGCCAGGCCACCCACATCCGAAAACGCGCATGAACTGCCAGGGTGTCAGGTAAAGACTCTAACGCACTCAGCGCCTCCTCGAGAAACGACGCGAGTGGCGCATCTGGAGCTTCAGGTTTGGTTATGGCGTCCGTGACACCCAGGAGGAACGTTAAACTTGCTACGTGCGCCAAGGATTGGTTGGCGCTGCTGGGTGCGTGCGAACGCTCCACGGCCGTGATGGTCTCGCCAGTTTTGCCTGGCGCAACCGTACACCGAACTACTGCACCAGGTTCCAAGTGCCCGCCCAGTTTGGCTTTGCCTTTCCGAATCCCACGACCAAAAAATTCCACCTTCCCCCGCTCGTGGGTAAAAATGGTGTACAGCCGACTATCTTCGCGCATATCCCTGCGCCCCAGGACGACCCCGCGGACATCCACCAGGCTCATGGCTTGCGAATACCAAAGGTAACCCGCGCGCCACCAAGCAGCAGCTCTTTCTTACTCGCGACGTCCACCACCGCCCCCGAACGAATGGCATTGCTGCGCGTCAGCTCTTGCAGTTCTTTGGCGTGTTCGGTGAAGGCGTGCTGGAGCGTTTCGTCATCTGTCTGCCATTCCACATCCACCACGTCTTGCACGGTGAAGCCCGCAGTCTTTCGCAAATCATTCACGTGCCGCGCAAGCTCACGAACCAAACCTTGGTGCTGTAACTCTTCGGTGAGCTGTGTATCCAAACCCACGGTGAGTTCCCCTGCTGATTTCTGAGCAAAAGCAGGCGGCACAGCTGCACCCGCCGTCACCTGCAGTACATTCATTTCACTGGAGAGAATACTATGATACGCATCCGGTAATTGTACCGACGTAGCCAGGGTGGCAAGCGGCTGACGGATTTTCAGGTTCTGCTCTTTCCGAATAGCGTGTCCAAGTTCTACAATCTTCTGCACCTGCGTCATATTCGTCAGCACTTCTGCATCGTACGATTGTACAACCGGCCACGGCGCCAAGTGCACGCTCTCTGGATCAGCTTCCTGCCGCACGGTCTGGTACACTTTTTCCGCAATGAACGGTGCAATCGGCGCCAGTAAAACCGCGGTCGTGCGGATGACCGAAACTAAGGTAGACCCAGCCTCGGTGGAAAAACTCTCCCCAGGCCGCAAACGATCACGGCTGCGACGCAGGTACCAGGTGGAGAGGTCGGTAATGAAATCTCGCAGCGCGCGGCCGGCTGTCGTGGGGTCAAAGGCTTCTAATTTTTCTGTCACCGTGGCCGTCACCTGACCCAGCCGGGCCAGCACCCATTGGTCAAGGACATTCGTCGGAGTCGCAACCGCATTCCCCCACAACTCCTGGGGAACGTAGGTCGTAGCGAAAGTCACCACATTCCAAAAGATGAGCAAGGTCTTCTTCACCATTTCATCCACACCTTGTAGGTCAAAATTCTTTGGCTCCCCGGCCTGGCTCATGGTGAACATGTACAGACGCAACGCATCTGCACCGTACTGGTTGATGACGTCAGCCGGAACAATGACATTGCCTTTGGACTTGGACATCTTCTTCCCCTTCGCGTCCATGATGTGCCCCAGGGAAATGACGTTGCGGTACGGCGCGCCCTTGCCCAACAGCGTGCTGATGGCCAGCAAGGTGTAGAACCAACCGCGCGTTTGGTCAATCCCTTCGGCAATGTACTCCGCCGGGAAATTCGTGCCCTGATCAACCCGCTCCTGGTTCGCAAAGGGGTAGTGCCACTGCGCAAAGGGCATAGACCCGGCGTCGAACCACACATCAATCACTTCCGGCACCCGCGCCATGGTCCCCTGGCACTTTGAGCACGCGAGCTGCACATCATCAATGTACGGCCGGTGAGGGTTGAACTCCACAGGAACGTCGAGACTCTCAACTTCTCCTTTCTTTGGGTACGGCGTTGTATGGTACAAACTTTCCGGTACATCTGAGTACGACCATTTAAGAATCCACAGTGGGTCTCCATGCGAGACAATCAATATGCGTTTTCCAGGATACTGACGGATAGCGCGCTGCACGGCTCGCTGCATTCGTTCGCGCACCTGATAGTAGTTCTCACCTTCCCCCAGGTGATAGTCCAACGGAGTAGGATCTGGAATGCGTTTGTGCACCTCAGCCACAAGCTGACCCTCCCACGCCGGTGTTTGGATCTCCCGCAAATCAGGATCAAACGTCAGCTCCGCGCCCGTCGCCTCCCCAACAATCTGCGCAGTTTCCTTCGTTCGTTCAAAATCTGAACTGATGATGACATCAACGTTCCCAACAAGTCCCTTCGCGTTTTCCCGTACCTGCGCTGCGCCTTCTGGAGTCAAACCATGGAGGTGGCTATCAGCCACATTGCCCTGAATGATGGAGGGTTTATTTTTCTTTGAAAAACCATGTCGCATGAAAAGGATTTGCACGGAAGTTTCTGGAACTGCGAGTTCCGCAAAACTCCCCACCATGATTTGGTGTCTACACTGCTGACACTCCCAGATGGGCAAGGGTGTGCCCCAGTACCGTTCACGGGAAATGGCCCAATCTTTCACCTCACGCAGCCATTCACCAAACCGGCCCTGCTTCAAATGGCTCGGCACCCAGGTGATGTCGTCGTTGTTCTTCAGTAGCTGATCACGAACTGCAGACATTTTGATGAACCAACTATCCTTGGCATAGTACAGCAGCGGCGTATCGCAACGCCAGCAGAACGGATAGTCGTGCGTGCACGGCTCAGTGCGGAAAAGCAAACCGCGGTCTTGCAGATCTTGGATAATTCCCGCTTCCACATCTTTGCTCTTCACAAACTTCCCCGCCCACTTGGTAACCGTTGGTAAAAACTTCCCGCTCTGATCAACCGTATGCTGCATGGGCAAGCCCGCGGCTTTCCCAAGTTGGTAGTCATCTTCACCGTACATCACCGCCGTGTGCACCACGCCCGTACCATCCGTGGTGGTCACAAAGTCTGCAGCCAAAACCGTCCAGGCAGTGGTAGACGAACCTTTTTCCACTGCACCAGCAAACAAAGGCTCATACACTGTGCCCACCAGGCTTTCACCAGAAAACTCCGCCTGGACTTTCACATCCTCACCCAGAATAGCTAACCGGTCTTTCGCAACGACGAAAAGCACACCTTCTTGCTTTACCAAGACGTATGTGATTGCTTTGCCAACCGCCAGCGCGACGTTGCCAGGCAATGTCCACGGTGTGGTTGTCCAAGAGAGGATATACACATCATCTTTGTCATCCACCTGTTTCTGGATTTCTGCATTGGGACTACTCTGTACTTTAAACTTCACAAAAACGGACGTATCCACCACGCTCTTGTACCCTTGTGCAACTTCGTGGCTGGACAACGTGGTTTCGCAACGCGGGCAATGCGGCACCACTTTGTGGCCTTTGTACATGAGCTGCTTGTCCCATACGGTTTTCAGAATGGACCAGACGCTTTCAATGTACGCAGGATCGTAGGTGACGTAGGGGTTGGCCATGTCCAACCAAAAACCAATGCGCCGCGTGAGCACTTCAAAGTCGTTCCGGTACTCCATCACACTCTGCTTGCACGCATTATTGAACGCTTCAATACTCGCCACCCGGTTGCCAGGGACGAGGTTTTCAATCTGCTGCTTGCCCGAGATTTTCAACTGCTTCTCCACCTGCAGTTCCACTGGAAGTCCATGCGTGTCCCAACCAGCCTTACGTTCCACAAACCGGCCGCGCATGGTCTGGTAACGAACGATGACATCTTTGTACACGCGCGCTAGCACGTGGTGAATGCCGGGCTTACCATTCGCCGTGGGCGGACCTTCAAAGAACACGAATGGTTTCCCATCTTGTGTCTGCTCAAGAGTTTTTTTGAAGACCTGCTGCTTGTCCCACAAATCTAAAACCTCTTCCTCCATGGCGGGGAAGGGCGTGGGTTGCTGTACGGGTTTCTGCGGTGATGCTGCGTTGGCCATAGCAAGACAAGTGCAAA
>CAZBMC010000019.1:0-13689 GCA_964493065.1 uncultured Gammaproteobacteria bacterium | reverse complement strand
GACTTCTCCTTCACCGCCGCCCGAACCACACCCAGAGTCGTTTCCAAGTTCTCAACGTTGAATGCACCAATGGCATAATTTCGACCAATGGCATCATGCACAATTTCTTTGACGTGGGTAAGCATACTATTTTGTCGTCAGCTCTGCGATAATGTCGTAGAAGGAAGTTGGGTCAAGGCTCGCACCGCCAACAAGCACACCAACCAGATGTTCACCGTCCACAAAGGAACAGACGTTTTCTGGGTTAACACTCCCCCCATAGATGATCGGCACTGATTCCGCGGTATCAGGCATCTCTTCACGCAGGGTTTGGTGAATGAGCCGTGCCATGGCCCACGCTTGGTCCGGTTCAATGGGATGACCGGTGCCAATAGCCCACACTGGTTCGTAGGCAATGGTAAATTTTTTTTGCGGGAATGCACTGAGGAGATCAACGCCTTTGCGAACTTGCTCACTCACCGTCACTTCATGTGTCTGCTGCTGGCGCTGGGCAAATGATTCACCCACGCAGAGAATAGGTTCCAGACCGTTGGCTACTGCCTGCTGCACTTTTCGGCTCACGTCTTGATCAGTCTCATGGCAGTGCGCCCGACGTTCTGAGTGCCCGCAGAGGACGTAGCCGCACCCTAAGGCACGCAGCATGCGCATGGATACTTCGCCAGTGAAAGCGCCCTCTGGTTCCCAATGGGCATTCTGGCCACCCCAGCGAAGCGCTGTTCCAGCACATACCTTTGACACAGTTTCAATAACCGGTGCGGCTGGGCAGAGTACGACCGTCGCAGCGTTTACTGGCGCTTGCTCCTTAGCCAAAAAAGCGTTCACAAAAGACTCCGCTTCCGGAGGTGTCATATGCATTTTCCAGTTGGCCACGACAAGCGGTCGCATGCAGCAATTGTAGCGCGACTGCGCCGTGCTGGCAATTCAGCTTCCCTGCGCTACTTCACCAGAAAACCCCACTGCAGTAGGGCATCAGCATCGGCAAATCGCGCTTCCGACGTTGGTTCCCCCAGCAAGACCAAAATGAGTTTTCTCCCGTCCTTCTCTGCTTCAATAGCAAAGGTGTACCCGGCTTCAGGTAGGTAGCCAGTCTTTGCGCCAAGAATGGTGTACGCGCGCTTGGTTCCCAAAAGTGCGTCTGTACTTCGGGCAGTGAACGTCCTGCCCCCAGCTGTGGTCACCTGAACCTGGGTTTGCGTAAACAGCGGCTTCAGCACCGGGTGCTGGAAGGCTTGGTGCGCCAGCAGAGCAATGTCTTTCGCGGACGCAATATTCGCGCGGTCTAAACCCGTGGGATCAGCAGCCGTAAAGGTCACCGTATGCATTGCAGCCGCAGTCTGCACCATTGTCTCTGTAAAATCCGCCACTGACCCAGTGCTCCGCACGAGCGTGAGAAGAGCATTATTTGCAGAAGCGACTATGGCACTAGCCAGGAGATCTTTGGCCGTTACACGCTCACCAGGTTGCAAGGAGACCTTGCTGGCAACGTCGCCAGGCTCGCCAACATCAGCGACGGCTTGGTTGATATCAGCAGGGACGTTTACGTACGCATCCAGATGTGGAGTAGTATTGAGCCACGTCACCGCACTCACGAGCTTGGTCAGGCTGGCAATGGGCCGAGGGCGAAGTGCGTCCTTTTCCCACAGCACGGTTGCGGAATCAACATCCAGCAATATGCCGGCTGCAGGCGTGACAGCTGGAATTGATGACGTGGGAACTGCAACAATTGGGAGTGGCCGAGAGTAGGTTGCACCGGCAACTTGGCCCAGGTGCGCCGCCAGCCGCGCATCAGGCAAGTACACGAAGACGTAGGCCATGGCAATGACGGCGACAATGACCCCACTCACCAGCAAGAAACCCAGGACGGCAAAGGCATTCCCTGGAAGCATGCGACGACGGAACGTGCCAGCAGTGGAAGCTGGTACTTGTGGTTGGGTGTGCACCATAGGTTTAGGCGACTTGCGCGGCTTCGGCTTGGGCGTTGGTGTCCGCCGGCGCGACCGTGCCCGTGCGCTCGAGGAATTCGGCGAGGGTGGCATGGGAGTGGAGTTTTTCGTAGTCAGGAAGTTCTTCGACTGTCGCAAGCCCTAGGAAGCGGACGAAGTCATGGGTAACGGCGTAGACGGTAGTTGCTTGGGCTTTATCGTAATTCGCTTCCACTAACCCGCGGATAAGCAGGTTACGCAGGATGAGCGTACAGTTCACCCCACGAATTTGCTCTAGTTCCGTTTTGGTCACGGGCCCACGGTACGCGATGATGGTTAGCGCCTCCAGGCTCGGTTTGGTCAGCTCACCTGACACTTCGTCTTTCACAAAAGCTTGGGCCAAAGCTCGCTGGTCTGGGTGGGTCACCAGCTGGAAACTCTCACCGGCTTGCTGGATGAGTAAACCGCTCTGCTTCTGCTCGTAGTCATGCATGAGCTCAGTTGCCGCGGTTTGCACATCAGCTTTCGGTGCATCAACCAACTCGCACAGCTTTTTTACTGTGAGCGGCTTCCCAGCCAGGAACAGGAGCGCTTCAATCTTATGCTTCAGCATTGGGTGGAGGGTCTAAACGTTGAATAGCGATATCGTCGAAGAGTGCAGTCTGCTTCACCATAATTCCCCGTTGCTTCACCAGTTCCAGCAGGGCGAGGAAGGAGACAATGACGTCGGTCTTGGAACCAGCTTGTTGCACAATCTGCTTGAAGGATACCAAAGCTTGGTCCAGAATCAAAACCCGGATGTGCTCAATCTTCTCCGCAATGGACACGGTGCGCTCAATAACTGCTTTGGGCAGACTAATAACTGGCTCCAGCTCTTGCAGAACGCTGAGGAACGTGACGTGCAGCGCTGCGCTGGTGAGTGATGGTGGGGGGGAGAATTTCTGCTCAATCATAACCGCGGGCTTCCCTCGGCCAAAGGTAAACCGCCGCTTGTGGATGATTTTTGATACCGCGCGCGACGCATCCAAGTACGCCTTGTACATCTTCAACTGCCGTTCCAGGTCCGTCGCTTCGGTTTCATCCCCCACCTGCAACTGCGGCAGCAGCACCCGGGATTTGATGAGTAGCAATTTTGCGGCCACGACCAGGAAGTCAGCGAGCTCTTCCGGTCCCACACTGGTGGCACCTTCCAACGTCCGCAAGTACTGCTCGGTCACCTGCGCTAAGGCAACCTGGGTAATATCCAGCTCCTCTGTCTCAATGAGCTGGAGCAGGAGATCAAGCGGACCTGCAAATTTTTCTACGGTGATGTGCCGCATACTTTTTATCGGAGGAAGAACCACAGGTTAAGGAGAACAATCGCGCTCCAGTTGCCAATATTCACCCAGCGCCGCTGCCACCAATTCCAACCATCAATGTGCCAATCTGACAGCGGGAAGAGCAAGCGCGTTGCCCACAAACCACGGTGGGTAAAGACGTCCATAGCCAAGTGCAGGTAGTACGGAATGACCAGCGGTAGCCACACCGGGGCGACTACCCACAGCACCAGGGATACAATGGTAATCGGGATCAGGCTATGCGTGAAACGGTACAGGATAATGTAAAAGTTCCCAGGGTGCTCGGCGAACGACTGATCAATGATGTCCGTAAAGTAGCGCTTCCCATACCGCACCACGCCGTAGAGCGCAGGCACCAGGTCTGGCAAAAAACCCGTGAGCGCCGCCCAACCAAAAAGTTTTGGTGACCGGATAACGGTGGCGCCCCAGGCTGCGTGTGAGAGTGCGTCCATGCTTACCGCTTCTTCCGTTTCGCCGCCTTGGGTTTTCCTTTTCCCTTGTGATGTGGCTTCTTGGGCGCCTTTTTCACAATCTGCAGTTTGATGGGAAACTTCTTGCCAATGTCTGCAACTGCCGGTTCCACTGCTTGCAAATAATCTTTGATCTTCATCCGCACGCTGTCCGTAAAGCTACCAGCGGAAAACAGCGCATCCTTCACTTTCAAGAAAGACTTGTCCGTAATGACATCTAATTTATGAATAGGACCAAACGGCACCATCGCACCCGGTTTGGTTTTGAATTTCGCCTGCATGTCTTTTTCCTGGGCAATGCGCACGTCTTTTACCTTCAGCGCCTTTTTCAATTTTCCAAAGTCTAAACGGTAGTGTGCAGGCATGACGACGAGGATGTACCGCTTATCAGCTTTGACAAGAAGTGTCTTGGCAATTTGCTCTAACTTGAGTTTTAGGGTTTGTGCTAAATCGTAGACGGTAAATACTGTTTTATGCGGCACCACGTCGTACCGGACTTTCTTGGCACCCAGGAACTTACTGATTTTTGCGGGAATTGGCATAGAATACGTGAAAAATTACTGTCGAAGGGTAATCTGCACTTTCCAAAAACCCAAATGTGGACTGAAGATATTATACAGCCAAGCGCAGAGTATTGCAGCGCCACTGACAACCGCAGTTGCTCCTACCCAAAACCCGATGATAACCAAACCAACTTGGAGAAGATCCTCACCGTCTATCCCTCCTCCAGAAAAACCTAATGCTACTAGCATCGCAAATAATCCAATAATTACGACCGGAATAATGAAGAGGGAAGCTGCTAACGGAGCAACGAGCTTCGCAACGGATTTCACTCTGATAGCGCGTACACTATACATTGCTTTGCGGGGGTTTTAACGATTGCTCATCTGCTTCCAAAGCTAAATCCACCTGGATGAACCCAATAGACGCTCCAAGCCAATTGTAGAGAACAGCGAAAAGCGCACCCACCCCAAGGCCAACCCCCACTGAAAGCGGCAACCCAATGAGCGATGGCAAAAAACCACGCATGTCCAACTCAGTACTTATGAATTGCAAGATTCCTGATATCGGCACCCCTCCAATGAGCGACCAAACCAGTGAAAAGAGGGCGACTATTTTTGCTGTGGACCAAACGTCGATACGTTGAATTTCGTACATACGCGTTAGGTGTTTTGCTGTTTCAGCATGTGCCGCCGTTGCAGCACCATGACCAGCCAAATGAGCACCGCTGCAAAGACAATGAGTACAATGTAAATCCCCAAGCTTTCATACTTTTTTATGAGGAAGTACATCATCTCACCCAGGAGCCGGATGCACAGCCAAAATGCAGTTGCGAAGAATGCCCAGGAGACAATGTGAATACCACTGGTGGTTTTCCGCTCGTGCAAAACGTAGAGCAAGAGTGCACCGAGCAGAATTGGCAGAGTAACGGCCGCGTGCACGAGTAACCGGTATGCTTCGTACTTATCCCCTGCGTTCCTCCCATAGTAGTAGTCAGGACACGTACGGCTGCTGCACGTTGAGTAATTTCCAGATGTCGATGGATTGAATTCTTTGTTCGCATCAAACATGACTTTCTCCGAAAGGATGATGAGTACTCCCGTGAGCAAAATCATGAAGAGTATAGAGAGCGGGCTGTGCGCGGACTTTCGTTTCATTGTTGGGGGTGGCGGGGTCATGGGTAAAATGTTTGTCGTGGCCATAGTTTTTCCTATGAAGAAATGAGAAGGTGAAGGAATGGGTCGCTCACTATCGTGCAGGCATGCTCGGTGATGCTTGCGGCGGTTTACGATTTGATCGGATGAGGAAGAATGCTAGGACGAGAGTGAAGAACATTGTTCCGCCTAAGAACAGCCAGAATCCAAGTTGCTGTTCCGACGTTCCTGAATCATCTGGCGATAAACCAATTTTTTCCTGGGTTGCAGCTTTCCGGAAGAACACGTCCTCAGGAGTCTCTGATGCACTAAGTGAACGTGTGAGAACTGTGACAAATTTTTTTCCATTTGCTGCAAGGAGCGGCGTTCCGTCTGTTGCAAAAGCCAGGTCACGTACGTTTTTTTCGGAAAACCAGTTTGCATACGCCGTGGAAAAACTTGTGGCATCAACCCGTTCACCACTGAGAATGTACAGCGTCATTGGTTGCGTGCTGTACCGCTTCACAGTGCTGGTTGGCTGAACTGGATACCACGAGTCTCGGTAGCGGAGAATACTTGCCCCGCTTTCCCCAATCAGCTCAATTGCACTATTGAAAGAGCCGTACGCGCTCACTCCGTTCGGCGGCTCTGGGGTAGTGTTGCAGGGCTCCATAACCGATGTTCTCAAACTTGGGTCCATTTCAGCACACTGCACAACAGACAAGGGTAAAGCCTGGATGGCGCGCTCCGTAATACGCTCTGGGCTCAACCCCTGTTCCCACAGCACAACCTCATCAATACTCCCTTGGAAAGCACTACTTGATGAACTCATTAGCCCACCAATGGTCATCTTATCCCCTGCACCAATACGTTCCCCAACCCACGCGCTGGTTCCCTGCTGGCCAACTGCAGGATTTGCAACACCATTGACGTAGAAAATTGGTTGCTGCGCATATGACCACGTGAGGGCAACGTGGGTCCAAGCATCGGCAGGAAGTGTCACCGTATTTGCCGTGCGCCAAGTGAGAAGACTCTGGCGCGCTGTAACGCTACCATCGGAAAGCGCCTTTGGTGCCCAGGTGTACTCCAAGTACTCTTTCTGCGTCGTGCAATCTCGAACCAACCGTAGTTGGAAGAGCAATGATCCATCTGATGCAGAAAGGAGTACTCGATTTGCAGAACAACTTTTCAGCGCTACTGGCTTCACTTGCATTTCAATGGTTCCGGCGTCGTTGGGAAAGCTATTCGCAGCAAACGTCATGGTCTGCCCTTGTTCCAATGACACCGCCTTTCCAAATTTTCCATCCACAAGCTTCAGTGTATTCAACGGAACGACGTCGCCAGCATCAGCGACATATGGCTTGGAAATCCGAAGGGGGTAGACCATCTGCGCAGTGGCAAAACGAAGGACCACCGGTGTTGCTGCGCCGTTCCGGAGCTGCTGCGTTACATCGGTTACGGTCAACGCTTCAGGATTTACCCGCATCGCCACAAAGTACCATTTGTCCTGAATGTACTGACTCAACAAGTACTTCGCGGCATCTGGAAACGCATAGTCATTATCCACAAACCATCGCGAAAGAGCTACGGAGTCAGTAGCAGTAAGTACCGTCACATCGTAGTAGTCAATTTGCTTCTCTTCCACAATGCTCACTTCCGACGTCCCTTTCGCTTCAATGCCAAGGTTGTACACATCATCGTGCAAAATCCGTGGGTACTGCTGCGTGTACTTGGCGAGATTAGTAAAAAGTTCTTGTGATCCTTTGGTCACGTCTGGCTTGGCTGGTACAGGGACGATCCAGCCAAAATCTTTCGCGTTCCCCTGGAAGCTGGTTGACAGCACAAGTGTTTCCACCCCGTCCTGGTACAAAATAGCTGCTTTCTGCCCCGTCTCTTGCATCCAGGACTCAGCTGGGCTCACCATCATCCCATCCGCTTTCACGAAGCTAGGGATGAGGAGGCTGAGAAATGCAACGAGGGAAATGATGGAACGTTGACGCATAGGCGCGTGGATTAAAACGGAATTCGCTGCTGCTGACCAATGAGCGTCCGGGCTTTTCTCCTCCCAATGGGTGTCAGTTTTACGCTTTCAATATACCACTTCTGGGGTGTACGCCTGCCCAAACCAATGAGGAATCCATGGTCAATGAGTCGCTCCATAGACTTGGTTATGGCGTTCTCCTGGTCATGCGCAGATGGCGCTTTCGCCTGCTTGGTGTAAAACTTTCTAAATACTGCTCGCTTGGTGATCACCCCGCCAAGTGCTTCTCGAAGAATGAACCGCTGGAGGCGAGACAGGACAGGCATAGACCTTACTCTTTCTTTATGGATGTGATGTGAACGTCCCGCAGCTGCTGTTCTGGCAGTTCCGTGGGTGCGCCCATCATGGGGTCCCGTGCGTCACCGGTCTTTGGGAAAGCAATAACTTCCCGGATATTGGGTTGCCCAGCCAGGATGGCTACCAGCCGGTCAATCCCTGGGGCAATCCCCCCGTGCGGCGGCACGCCGTAGCTGAACGCTTTGAGCATGTGGCCAAAGCGGCGTGTCACATCTTCTGGTGATAATTTCAGAATGTTGAAAATCTGCTGCTGCACCTCAGGTTTATGATTACGGATGCTCCCACCTGCCACTTCAAAGCCATTCAGCGCCAGGTCATATTGCTTGGCTGTGACCTTTGCAGGGTCAGTTGCCAGAAACTCCAAGTCAGCATCTTTGGGTGCAGTAAAGAGGTGGTGCACGGGAACCAGCTTCTTCTCCTCATCCGAATACTCAAACAACGGGAAGTCGGTGATAAAGCAGAAGCCTAATTCATTCGGATCATTCTTGTCCTTCCGAATATCTGGCTTATCAGAATTGTACTTGGCCATTGCTTCCGCATACGGTATGCGCGGGAACGGCACCTGGGTGATGTGCTTCTCCGGCGCTACTTCTTTGACCAAGGCGACCATCATTTCTTCCACCAGCTGCATCACGTCCTGTTCATCTACAAAACTCATTTCGATATCCAACTGGGTAAACTCAGGCTGTCGGTCACCCCGCTGGTCTTCATCCCGGAAGCAACGCACAATTTGGAAGTAACGCTCCACCCCGGCCACCATCAGCAGCTGTTTGAACTGCTGCGGGCTCTGGGGCAGGACGTAGAACTTCCCGGCGAAGTTTCGTGACGGTACAATGAACTCCCGCGCACCTTCCGGCGTGCCTTTGGTCAGGTACGGCGTTTCCACTTCCGTAAAGCCATGCTCCTGCAGGAAGGAACGGAAGTGCGCATTCACCTTGGCACGTAAAGCCAAGTTCTGCCGCATGCTCTGGCGGCGCAAATCCAGGTACCGGTATTCCAATCGGAGCTCTTCATTGGTCTCCTGGGCTTTGGTTTCGTCGTTGATGGGGAATGGCGGAGTCTGAGCCTCACTCAGAACGCTGAGTGACGTGGCATGAACTTCAACCGTGCCCGTGGGCAAATTTGGATTTGCCCCTTTGCCTTTGCGCTCAACAACCGTGCCAGTAATTTCCACCACAAACTCTGGCCGAATTTGATTTGCGGGTTCGGTTAAATCATCAGCGAACAGTATCTGCACCAAACCTGTACGGTCACGCAAGTCAATGAACACCATCTTCCCTAACCGGCGATGGTTGTGCACCCAGCCCTGGAGCTTTACCTCCTGGCCGACGAGCTTGGGGGTGTCAATTGCGAATGTGCGTTGCATAATTACGGCGTTAGACGATTAATCAAGCGTGGGAATGGAATAGACTCCCGCACGTGCGGCAGACCGCAGAGCCAGGTCACGGTCCGCTCCAGCCCAATGCCAAAACCGCTGTGCGGCACAGAGCCGTAGCGCCGCAAATCCAGGTACCACTCCAAATCTTTCTTGGGGAGTTTGTGCTCAGCAATCCGCTGCTCCAGCATTTGCAGATCATCAATGCGCTGTGAGCCACCAATCACTTCCCCGTACCCTTCTGGTGCCAGCAAGTCAGCGCATAGGGCTACCTTTGGGTTGGTTGGGTCTGGCTTCATGTAGAAGGCTTTAATCTCCGCTGGGTAGTGCGTAATGAAAATGGGTTTGTCGTAGGCTTTGGTGAGGATGGTCTCATCATCATTACCCAGGTCAGTCCCCCATGTAATGTCAGAACCCAGCTCTTTGAGTTTTGCCAAAGCTTGATCGTAGGTCATGCGCTCAAATGGTGATTGAATTTTCTCCAAGGCTGTCACATCTCGTTCCAAAAGTGCAAGCTCGGCTTTGCGTTCAGCCAGGACTGTTTGGACAACATGGACAATCATCCGCTCCTGCAGCTGCATGCTGCCTTCCAAATCCATAAACGCCGCTTCTGCGTCCAACATCCAGAACTCGGTCAGGTGACGGCGGGTCTTGGATTTTTCCGCGCGGAAGGTTGGACCAAAGTCATACACCTTGCCCAAAGCCATAGCCAAGGCTTCCAAGTACAGTTGGCCGGATTGCGAGAGGTACGCCTTTTGGTCAAAGTACTCCGTTTCAAACAGCGTGGTTGTCCCTTCGCAAGACGTGGGGGTCAGAATAGGTGTATCGGTAAGGATGAACCCTTCTTTGCGGAAAAAGTCCCGTAACGCCCAAATAACCGTGTCCCGCACCCGGAGAATGGCTGCCTGCCGTGGGCTGCGGATCCAGAGGTGCCGGTTATCCAGTAAAAAGTCTGGGCCATGCTCTTTTTTGCCAATGGGGTATTCCTCGGCTTTTTGCACCAGAGAAAAACTGGTAACCGCAATTTCAAAACCACCTGGCGCGCGCGGCTCAGGCTTCACTGTGCCTCGGACTTCAACGGACGATTCAATAGTTGCAGTTTTTGCCGTTGCAAATGCTTCCTCCCCAATAGACTCCAATGAAGCAATAGCCTGGAGTAAACCAGCTGACCCATCACGCAATTGCAAAAAAACAATCTTCCCACTGGAACGAGTGTTCGCAACCCAACCCTGAATTGTCACTTCCTTGCCAACCTGTTCGGCAATTGCAGCGATCCGCGTAACCATAAAGTGAATGTGAAGAAAAGGCGCTCGTGCGCCTTCACACTATACTGATTCTACAGGCTTTTTGCAAGTAATTTCCGAATCTACATAGGGTATGTCTGACAATATGCTCCCCCCTTCTGTCATTCTGAGTCTGACGAAGAATCTCCGAAGTTGATCTGTAGTCTGGGGATCCTCCCGCCTGCATCGCCGCTGCGATTTCGGCGGGCAGGTCATATGATTCAGGATGACAGAAAAAAGAGTCAGAGAGTCTCCCTTGGTTCCGTGGTACAGCGGGATGTCCTCGACTAGATAAATACTTGTTGGTAAATACAAACCAGCACAGCAAGCTGTGCACCTACGCTGGAATACTGTCTTCTGCACTTTCCAATAATAGGCTGGGGCTCACAAAGACAGATTGTTACAGACTTCCAAGATCTCTATCGCTTTACACCTCTACACCTTTACGGCTTCCTACTCCTTTCCCACAAACGCAATTACCGGCACGTCTCGCTTCCGGAACCAGACTTTGCTCATCTCGGTAATTGCTACCACAATCACCGCAAAAGCGAGAATCAACACCCAGTCACCCAGGCTGAGCGCTACCGTGCCGAAGACCTTTTGTCCAAGGGGTAGGTATACGGCCATGAGTTGCAAACCAAGACTGATACCTAGCGCCAACAGGAGCGAAGGGTTGCGGAGTGGCGAACTGGAGGTGAGCGGATGACGCAGCGTGCGAGCGGAAAACGCACACAGTAATGTTGAAACACCCACAGCTGCGAAGGCTAATGTCCGGCCATACGCTAAATCGCGACCATTGTCCCAGCCCAGCCAGAACAGCGCCAACGCACCTAAGCCAATAACCACGCTCATCACAATGGTCAGCCGCAGGGTGAAGGGACCAACGATTGGTTGGTTGGGTTTGATCGGTTTCTCCTTCAGAATTCCCGCATCTTCCGTTTCCTGGGTCAGGGCGATGGTGGGCAGACCATCCGTCACCAAGTTATTCCACAGAATTTGCGAAGCAACCATGGGCAATGGCCAACCCAAGAGCAAGGCTGCGCAGATGACCACAAACTCTGCAAAGCTGCCGGAGAGAAGGTATAGCACAATCCGTTTAATGTTCCGGTAGATCACCCGACCCTCAAACACGGCGTTACTGATGGTTCGAAGGTTATTGTCCAGCAACACTAAATCTGCTGCTTCTTTGGCCACGTCCGTCCCTGAACCCAAGGCCACACCAATGTCCGCGGCTTTCAGCGCGGGCGCATCATTCACCCCATCACCAGTCATGGCCACCACTTCCCCGCGCGTTTGCAATGCATCAATGATGCGGAGTTTATCTTTGGGACTCACGCGCGCAAAGACGCGAATGTTTGCCACCCGTTTTTGCAAGGTCTGCGCATCCAGCGCTTCCAAATCCCGGCCATCCATGACTTCTTCTTCGGTTGACGCCAACTGTAAACCTTTGGCAATTGCCAACGCGGTGGCACGGTTATCACCGGTGAGCATCACCGTCCGGATTCCCGCTTCGGTGAGAATCTGAATGGTCTCTTTTGCATCGGACCGGAGCGGATCTTGAATGCCGACCACGCCAACCAGGGTCAGGTCGTGCAGGGCGTTTTCATCCGTAAGCTCAGTAATGTCAGATACTTGTTTCCGTTCACCAACGGCTAAGGCACGCAGTCCTTGGGCGCTCATGTCTCGAACACGGGTCTCCCATTCGCGTTTGCGCTCCGGAGTGAAGGGTACCCGCTTCCCATCTTCATCGATGTACTGCACATTTGCAAAAAGGACTTCGGGTGCACCTTTCACCACCACGCTGGTGCCATCATTCTTCCGCTCCAGCAACGCGGCCATGAACCGCCGGGACGAATCAAATGGCACTTCACCCAAGCGGGTATACTGCCGGCGTAATTCCGGCAAATTGAAACCTGATTCCGCCGCCGCGCGTACCAGGGCACGTTCCGTTAGATTTCCGCGGATATCCCACTCTTCCAACGGTCGGTCAGGATTTTCAATGGTCGCATCTGACGCAAGGGCAGCGATCTTCAGCACGGTGAGCGCTGACGGATCGGGTTCACCGGGATCACGATGCGGATGCTTCACGGCACGATCATGCGTTAAAATTTGTACTACCCGCATGTACCCTTCCGTGACGGTTCCAGTCTTATCTGTGGCAATGACCGTGACTGACCCAAGCGCTTCTGCGGCCAAGAGTGACCGTGCCAGCGCACGCTGCTTCAGCATGTGCGTCATACCCAGAGCCAGCGCAATGGTAACCACGACAGCCAAACCTTCAGGAATGGAAGCGACAGCAATTGCCACGGCCGTGGTGAACATGACTTCAATGTCGTACAAGCGGAACAAGCCCAATAAAAACACAAGCGCAGCGACTATTAAAATAATTGCGGCAAGATTTCGGCTGAGTTTGACGAGCCGACGCTGCAGCGGGGTTTTCTCCGTCACTGTGGTGTCCAACAGCTGCGCAATTTTTCCCAGCTCGGTCTGCAAACCCGTAGTGGTCACAATGGCCAATCCACGACCACGGGTAATAACCGTCCCCGCAAAGGCCATGTTCAATTGTTCAGGGATGGTCACTGCCTCAGGGAGAACCCCAGCCTGTTTCTCCACAGGCGCAGACTCCCCAGTGAGTGCTGCTTCATTTGCTTCAAATTCGTAGACCTCTAGCAGACGTGCGTCGGCGGCAACTTTCTGCCCAGCGTGGAGTACCAAGACATCACCTGGCACGACGTCCGACGATGCAATGTCCCGCTCACGCCCATCGCGTAGCACGGTGGAAGTAAAGGTGGCAACCTTTTGCAAGGCTGCCAGCGCCCGCTCTGCCCGCCGCTCTTGGAAAAAACCAACAAGCACATTCAAAAAGACTGCAGCGAGAATAACGATGGCATCGAGATGATCACCCAGAAAAAAACTCACCACCGTGGCAATGAGCATGATGATGACCAAGCTGCTCTCAAACTGCCGAAAGAACGTCCGCGCCGAGGAGGACGCTTCGTTGGTTGGGAGTTTGTTGGGTCCAAACTGCTGCAGCCGGGCGTCAACCTCAAGCTGGGTCAAACCCCGCTTAGAGGCGTCAACCTGGTGTAAAACGTCGTCTATGGGTACCGTCGCCGGGCGAAAATCAGGCATATAGTACTAGTGTACCATAGCGTACTTGATTAAAATGCGCATTTGCAGCACAATCAGTGTAGTTCGGGTTCGTAGTCCCGATCCCTTCGGGATCGAGGATCTACGGTTCCTCTTCATTACTATGGGTTCGTAGCTCAATGGTAGAGCAGGGGCCTTTTAAGCCCAAGGTTCTGGGTTCGAGTCCCAGCGAGCCCACCA
>CAZBMC010000018.1:0-13793 GCA_964493065.1 uncultured Gammaproteobacteria bacterium | reverse complement strand
TTATTGACTGGAAAGTAGCGGGTATGCGCATGGGGCCGCACAATGTTGATTCCTTGGCGCATGCCTCGCATATTCGGAAGCATGCAGATCAGGTGGGCTTCACCTTTGTGGAGGAATTTGTCCCGGGTCCGTACCACTTTGGTTTAGTGTTCACCAAGGAGTAGCATGGGTGCCGTTTTGGCACACGAACGCGGCAAGTACGGCGAGCAACTGGCCGTGGCTTTGTTGCAGAAGAAGAAGTATACCAAGGTTGAAACCAATGTCCGCACGCCCTACGGGGAAGTGGATATTCTCTGCGTCAAAGCCAAAGTCTTGGTTGGTGTGGAAGTGAAGTACCGCACCACCACGGGCTTTGGTCCGCCGGAAGCGGCAATCAACGCCGCGAAGTTGGAACGCCTGGAGCAATCTATGGAGTGGATTGTGGAGCAGCGAAATTGGACTGGAGAGTACCAACTGGATGTCATTGCTATTACGAAAACCAGTCGCGGTGAGCAGGTGGTGCACCTGGAAAACGTCGGGGAGTAAGTCTCCCTCCTTTGTCATTGCGAAGAGTCCCGTCTGCGGGACGACGTGGCAATCTTGTGGTATGAATAAACCGAAAAGATTGCCGCGTCAGTCGAAGACTCCTTCCTCGCAATGACAGAAGGAAGGAGGGAAGCGTCGTTCTATGTCGTGGCTCGTTCCACCAGCCGGAACAGGAACAGGACAATGCCCCAGGAAATACCAACGACGAAGGTTCCAACCACTGATCGCAGCAGGGTCATTTTTGCTTCGTGCCTTCGCTCATCATCACCCCGTGCAGTGAGCCAGATGAAGCCACTGTAGAGTACGATGATTGTTTGGATGAGCGCCAGTAAACCCAAAACAAAACTCACTGTGGAGAGGACCACCACCTTCAGGTCTGCCGAACCCAGGCCAAGTGTGGCACCAGTGGGATCGAGGGTCATATGGTTAGTCTACAACAAACCAGAGGCTGAAGCCTCTACTCCATAAAACTTTCGAGTCTCTCTCGCCTACGGCTTCTTCTCCCCGACTCCCTGCACCAAAATTGTCACCTGTCGTTCGCGGTCGTGGTCTAATTCAATCAACATGATTTGCTGCCACCGGCCTTTCACTAATTTTCCATTCTCCACAATCATGGTGACCGAGCAGGGGAGGATCATGGCTTGGGCATGCGCGTGCCCGTTGATGCACTCGTGTACAATGCCGCAAGAGTCAGCGTCGCAGAGGTGGGTGTCCCGCTTGCCTTTTGGATTCCGTGCATCGCGGACATCATTGTGGCCGTAGTCTTCCTCCGGATCGGCAAACCGGTCCAGCACGCGGGAGAGGTCACTGGTGTAGCCCAGCTTCTGGTTTGGGCCAATGAGGTTCTTCTCATCTTCGTTCACCCAAATGCTGGCCGTGGTGTGATGGCTCTGGATGGTTACCGTCCCCATGTGCACGCCGGATGCGGCAACTGCCTCCTCCACCTGTTGGGTAATGGTAATAAATTCTTGTCGATACTTGGTCTTGAACGTGTGTCGGGTCGTGGATGCGACTGGCACGAGATTTGGCATATGCTATAGAGGGTACGAGAGTCTTGGGAACTGGTCAAGCAGGCTTGACAAAATGCATGTCTCCTGTATACTCCAGGCAAGCAGTCCATATGGAGACTGTTTCTTTTTTTACGCACACGTCCATGGCCGAAAGCCCAATAGTAGCCGCAATGCAGCAGATCGCCGATGAGAAGCACATTCCCATGGAGGCGATTGTGCACACGGTGGAAGCCGCGTTGGCAGTTGCCTACCGCAAAGATTTTGGTGAGAAAGACCAAAATGTGAAAGTAGATTTTAGTTTGGAAGACGGCTCTAGCCGCGTCTTTGACGTGAAGACCGTGGTGGAAGACGAGAAGCGTGCACAGACAGAGGCGTACGATGCTGAACGGAAGGCACGAATTGAAGCTGAGGAAGCTGAGCGCCAAGCGAAGGTTGCGGCTGGGGAAATTGTGGTGCGACCGGAAGATGCGCCAGTAGAAGCACCAGCAGTGGCCGCACCGGAAGCCGGTGCTGACGAAACCGCCGAACCTGCTTTTGAACGTTTTGATCCCAAGACGGAAATTACCCTTACGGACGCCGAAAAATTGAAACCCGGTTCTGTGGTGGGTGACGTGATTCGCACTGAGTTATTTCCACCCGCCTCTTACGGTCGCATGGCTGCGCAAACTGCAAAGCAGGTGATTATCCAGCAGTTGCGAGAAGCGGAGCGCGACATGGTCTTTAAAGAATTCAAAGACCGGGAAGGTGAGCTCATCAACGCAACTGTGCAACGCCAAGAAGGCCGCTTGGTCATTTTCGACATTGGGCACACCATGGGTATTATGCCGCCCAGCGAGCAACTGCCAACCGAGCAGTACCGCGCTGGGAGCCGGTTGAAGGTGTACATCGTGTCCGTCAACGCCACCACCAAAGGTCCGGAAATTGTGGTGTCCCGCGCACACCCGGAAATGGTGAAGAAGCTTTTCTCCGTGGAAGTGCCGGAAATTCAGAATGGCACGGTGGACATTAAAGCTGTGGCGCGGGAAGCCGGGCACCGGACGAAGATTGCTGTGGCCAGCACCCAGCCGAACATCGATCCCATTGGCTCCTGCGTGGGACAACGGGGCAGCCGCGTGCAAACCGTGATCAACGAACTTGGCGGTGAAAAGGTAGACATTATTGAATGGTCGGATGATCCTGTGGCCTTCATTGGTAATGCGTTGTCACCTGCCAAAGTCATTTCCATTACCCTGGACGAAGCCACCCACACTGCGAAAGTAGAAGTCAAAGAAGACCAGCTCTCTCTGGCGATTGGCAAGGCTGGACAAAATGTCCGCTTAGCTGCCAAACTCTCTGGGTGGCGTATTGATATTGTGGGTGAAGGTGGCGAACCGCGCCAAGCGGCCGATGCTGTGGCTGAGCCAACGGATGCTGCCCCTGAGGCAAGCCTGGAGGTCGCTCCTGAATCTGCAGCTGACGAAACGGATGCAACACCTGAGACCCCAGCCGAAGCTACACCAGAGGAAAAAGCACCCGAGGCAGAAGCTAAAGCTGAGTAACGTTTCCTTCCTATCACTCTTTATTCCCTTTCGTAACTTACCTGTATGAGCACGCCGATTCTCATGGCGCTTGTCGCCGCAGTTCTCGCCATTCTCACCGGCCTGTGGCTGGCGAAGTGGATTCTGGGTTTGGGTCAGGGGTCAGACAGTATGATTACCATTGCGAAGGCAATTCAGGAAGGTGCCAAAGCCTACCTGAACCGGCAAACGCGCACCGTGGCCATGATTGCCGTGGTGATTTTCGTCATCCTCGGTTTGGCTGTTGATTGGACAACGGCCTTGGGTTTTGTGATTGGCGCAATCCTCTCAGCGCTCGCTGGGTACGTTGGGATGTCTGTTGCGGTTCGGGCAAATGTCCGCACGGCCGAAGCAGCGAAGTCTGGCTTAGCCCGTGCCTTACTGGTTGCAGTTCGTGGTGGCGCCGTCACTGGTTTGCTAGTCGTTGGCTTAGGCCTCCTGGGTGTTGCCGGGTTCTACTGGATCACCGGTGATGTGAAAGCGCTGATTGGCTTGGGCTTTGGAGGTTCACTCATTTCCGTCTTCGCCCGGTTGGGTGGCGGCATTTTCACCAAAGCGGCCGACGTTGGTGCGGACCTCGTTGGGAAAGTTGAAGCTGGGATTCCTGAGGATGACCCGCGCAACCCTGCGGTGATTGCGGACAACGTGGGCGACAACGTGGGCGATGACGCTGGTATGGCTGCCGACTTGTTTGAAACCTACGCCGTGACAGCAGTAGCTGCCATGTTGCTGGGTGCTTTGGTGTTCAAGGATAGCGAAAACGCCATTCTGTACCCGTTGGCTTTGGGTGCAATTTCCATTGTTGCTTCTATCTTGGGTACATTCTTCGTCCGCCTGGGACGCAAGAAGAACATCATGGGCGCGCTCTACAAAGGGCTCATTGCTTCTGGGGTCATTGCCGCAATTTTCTTCTACCCCATAACGCAGTGGTTAATGAAGGATGTGGCGGGTGCTGACGTGACAGACCTGTATCTTGCGAGCTTAGTGGGTTTGGGTGTTACCGCCCTGATCGTCGTCATTACTGAGTACTACACGTCCACACGGTATCGCCCAGTGCAGGATATTGCGCAAGCGTCCACCACGGGTCATGGCACGAACATCATCACTGGTTTGGCGGTGAGCATGAAAGCCACTGCCTTGCCTGTGCTGGCCATTGCCGCGGGCTCTTGGGCGTCATTTGAATTGGCTGGTCTGTACGGCGTTGCCATTGCTGCCATGGCCATGCTTTCCCTCACAGGTATTATTGTTACCATTGATGCATTTGGTCCCATCACCGACAATGCCGGTGGCATTGCGGAAATGGCGAAGCTCCCCCAGGAAGTTCGGGACGTGACCGATCCGCTGGATGCGGTGGGGAACACCACCAAGGCTGTAACGAAAGGGTACGCCATTGGTTCTGCGGGGTTGGCTGCCATCGTGCTCTTTGCCGCCTACGCCCAAGAGTTTACGGATCGTGGACACACCCTGGTCTTTGCCCTGGATGATATTAATGTCCTCATTGGCTTGTTCATTGGTGGTATGCTGCCGTACCTCTTCGGCGCCCGGGCAATGCAGGCCGTGGGCAAAGTTGCAGGTTCAGTGGTGGAAGAAGTTCGCCGCCAGTTCCGCGAAATCAAAGGCATTATGGATGGCACAGGTAAGCCTGACTACAAGCGCGCGGTGGACATTGTTACCAAAGGTGCCATCAAAGAAATGATTGTCCCCGCCCTCATCCCCGTCGTCGTCCCTATCATTGTTGGCTTCTGGCTGGGTCCAATTGCTTTGGGTGGTGTGCTGGTGGGTTCCATTGTCACGGGGCTCTTCGTGGCCGTGTCCATGACCAGTGGCGGTGCTGCCTGGGACAATGCCAAGAAGTTCATTGAAGCAGGGAACCACGGCGGCAAAGGGTCGGACGCGCACAAAGCAGCAGTGACGGGCGACACCGTGGGCGATCCGTACAAGGACACTGCTGGTCCGGCCATCAACCCCATGATTAAGATTATCAACATCGTTGCCTTGCTCATCGTTGGCCTCCTGGTGAGCGCGAAGTTTTAACCCTGACTCCGGGTCACCATGGCCTACGCATTCTCACGACGAACAATTGGACCCCTCCTCCGCCGGCGTATTGTGTCGGCGGAGGGTTTGGATTTGATTCCAAAAGCAGGCCCCGCACTTTTGGTAGCGAATCACGTTGGACAGCAAGATCCATTGCTACTTATGGTTGCAGTCATTACCGCCACTGGAGGCCGCAGAGTGCACGCCATAACCAAGTGGAAGATATTTGAAACGTGGCCCCTGCACCCTTGGCTAGAAACCATTCCTTTGCGCCCCGACCCCCAACAAACATTTACTGAAGCGAAACACTATCTGGAAGCAGGTGAACTGGTGCTCATTTACCCGGAAGCGAAAGTGAATCCGTTACCGACGATTGCCAAAGTGAAAACCGGCGCTGCACGGTTGGCGTTACAATCGCAGGTGCCAGTTTTTCCTATTGGTCTCCAGCGCACCACCCCCCCTGCACAGACGGAGCGAGTACACTTCATGGATATATTCACTGGTCGAATTCGGATGACCGTTGGTCCCGCGCTCGACCTCCGCTCCTACTATGGGCAAACAGTAGATCGGCCCCTCCTTGATTCCGTCATGCGTGCTATCATGACGCCTGTGGCAACGCTCGCAGGCAAAACCTACGTTGAATGAAACCCTACTTCGGCCTCCATTGGCTCATGCTCATTGCGCGTTGGCGTTTTCGGGAAATTCAGGGAATCGAGTACCTTCCGCGTTCCGGTTCGTTCATCCTGGCTGGGAATCACGTTGGTTCAGCTGATCCAGCGTTCATTTTTGCCGAAGTGTACAGTCACGTGCGACGACCCATCACCTTTGTGGCAATGGATCTCGTCACGCGGATGGTTGGTAGACGTACTGCTCGTGCCTGGCTGCACCTTGTCGAGAAAGATGAAGCCGCACCAGATGCGTGCCTTGCAGATTTGCGACGTGAGCTGGAGGCTGGTAACCCGGTGGGGATTTTCCCGGAGGGGATGCGGAATTCCGCCCCGTTTGTCTTACCCGGGAAAACCGGGGTGGCCCGGCTGGCGCTGTGGTCTGGGGCGCCCGTCATCCCTTTTGGCTTTCAAGGACCGGCTACCTGGTCATTCAACCAGGGGCTTCGGGCATTTCTGACCCCGCGCAAAGACATGGTGCTGCGGATTGGTGCGCCCATCAGTTTCCCCAAAACGCCGGACGAGCAAATTACCAAGGAGTTGCTCATTCGGACGACGCGTGCCATCATGGATCCAATCGGCCTGCTTTCCAACCGGCCCTCGCCGTTTCCGCCGCCCGCCTAGAATTGTGCTTCTGGGCGTTCCCTAACCCATATCACTATGGATTGGCAAAGCCTTAGTCACCTTGCGCCCGAAGAAATCACCGCGCTCCAAAACCGAGCCCTCCGCAGATTTTTCCACCACGAACTGCCGTACAGTCCGTTTTTCCGCAAACATTTTGCCGACCACAAGCTCAATTTTGCTGATATTCGAACCATTGATGATTTGCAAAAAGTGCCGTTCACCAGTAAAGCTGACCTGGCACCCACGGCGGACGATCCTGCCCGGCCACGCGGTTTCATACTGCAACCCGATGAGCACCTGCTGAAGCAGTACGCCAGTAAGGGGAAGCTTTTGGGAATTGTGGCCAAGAAAATTTTTGGGCAGGATGTGAAAAAGAAATTGGAATGGGAGTACAAACCAGTGCACCTGCATTTCACCACGGGCCGCACTGCTCTGCCTACTGTGGTTGGGTACACCACCAAAGATTTGGTTACTCTCAAAGAGTCTGCGTACCGGTTATTCAACACCATGGGCATTCCGGGTGACGCGGTGGTGGTGAATGCCTTTCCGTACGCCCCACACTTGGCTTTCTGGTTAACCTTCTACGCAACGTCGTCACTGCAGCTCATGACTTTGCAGAGTGGTGGCGGTAAGGTGATGGGCACGCAGAAGATTATTGATGCCATCGAACGTTTGAAAGCTAAAGTAGTAACAGCTATACCTGGGTACTTCTACCACATACTCCGTGAAGCTGTGGCCCAGAAGAAAAATTGGTCCAACTTGCAGTACATAGTTTTTGGTGGAGAGCGAGTGAGTGATGCTCTGCGCGCCAAAGTGCGCGAGCTCCTGCGTGAGGTTGGTGCAGGGGAGGCGAAGATTTTCGCTACCTATGCATTAACTGAGGGCAAAGCTGCTTGGGTGCAGTGCAGCGAAGAAACCGGCTACCATACTTACCCCGACCAGGAATTCTTTGAGGTGATTGATGCGCAGGGGAACCGCGTGCCAGATGGCCAGCCGGGTGAACTGGCAATTACCAGCCTGGGTTGGCGCGGCACGGTGATGGTCCGCTACCGCACAGGTGACATGGAACAGGGGATTGACCGCGGTCCGTGCCCGCACTCCGGCCGTACCGTGCCCCGCATCCGCAAAGACATTCGCCGCAATTCCGACATCAAGGAATTCAACCTCACCAAAGTGAAGGGTGAGCTGGTAGACCTCAACGCCTTCTACCCTCTACTCTCCGGCATGCCGGACGTGGATGAGTGGCAACTGCAGATTCGGAAAGTGAACGACGATCCTTTTGAAGTGGATGAATTGGTACTCCATGTTGCCCCCAAACCGCAGGCCGACTTCAGTGCCCTGGAACACGCCATCCACCGCAGTGTGCTAAACGAAACCGGGGTCTCCGTCCGCATCCGCAAGAGCGACCTTGCTGACGTCCTGCGCATGATTGGCATGGAAAGCGAACTGAAGGAGAAGCGGGTGGTGGATGAGCGTCCGAAAAATTGAGGCGATCGTTGGAAGGAGTCGCTACCCGTATCGTGAGACTGCATTCGGATTCGGTTTTCGGCTTGTATTTCGTTTCACAATTCCATAAACCGATACGGGCTGCGACCCCGTACACCGAATTTCCGCTCTCTTACCCAGAGTTGACCACCCCGCAGAAATACGGTAGCGTGAAACTCTCACCCCGTCTTTTTTGCCTGTATGCAGACCACTGTTACCCCCCAGCCGAAGAGCATTATCAGCCTCAAAGTTGAACTCACGCCAGAAGAATTTGCTCCGTACATTGCTCAGGCTGTCCAAGCCCTAAGCAGCGAAGTGAAGCTGGCAGGATTCCGGCCAGGCAAGGCACCCCGGGAGATTGTGGAGAAGAAGGTGGGGAGCGCTGCGATAATGGAACAAGCCGCGGATTTGGCGGTGCGTGCGGTCTACCCCAAGGTAGTGACGGAAAAAGATGTGAAGAGCATTGGTAGCCCGGAGATCCACGTGGAAAAATTGGCAGAAGGCAACCCCTTCATTTTTACGGCGAACGTGGCCGTGCTTCCTGAGGTTACGCTCGGTGATTTTTCCAACCTGAAGGTTGAACGCAAACCAGTGGAAGTGAAAGCTGACCATGCAGATGATACGTTGAAGCGTTTGCAGCGGTTGCAAGCCTCAGAAGTCCGCGCAGACCGGCCAGCGAAGATGGGTGACCGAGTGGATGTGGACTTCAACGTCTCCATTGATAAAGTGCCGCTGGATGGTGGCCAAGCCAAAAATACCCCACTGACCTTGGGTGATAAAGTTTTCATCCCTGGATTTGAAGATAACCTGGTGGGTATGAAAGCAGATGAAGAGAAGACCTTCCAGCTGACGTTCCCCAAAGACTACGGGAAGAAAGATTTGCAAGGCAAGCTAGCAGACTTCAAAGTGAAAGTCTCTGCGGTCTACGACGTGCAGCTGCCAGCACTGGATGATGCTTTTGCCAAACGCATGGGACAGTTTGAAAGCATGGAGCAGCTCCGCGCCAAAATTTTGGAAAATTTGAAAGAGGAAGCAGAAAGCCGAGAGCAGCAACGCTTTGAACAGGCCATTGTGGAAGCCGCGTTGCAGAAGAGCACCGTGGGAGAGGTGCCGCACATACTGGTCCACTCGGAAGAGGACAAAATGGCCCACGAACTCCAGCACGCCATTGAGCAGGATGGCGGGAAGTTTGAGGACTACCTGAAGTCCATAAAGAAAACCCGCGAGGAGCTGATGCACGAATTCACCCCCAAGGCAGAGCAACGAGTGAAGGTCGCACTGCTGCTGCGAACCATAGCTGATGCGAACAACCTGCTGGCGACCGCAGCGGAAGTCGAAGGTGAGATTAGCAAGGAAAAACTCCGGCTCAGTAACCAGCCAGAGTTGGTGAAGGAATTGGAAACCGAGGCGTACCGTGACTACCTCCGCATGGTCCTCACCAATCGGAATGTCATCAAATGGTTGACGGAGAAGGTGAAAAGGTAATCACCTTGCCGCAGTTGGGTTTACTACCAGTGGAATAAAAAACAGGCGCTCGAAAGTGAGCGCCTGTACTGATGTTAGAGGAACGAAAGCAACGCATTTTCTACTGCTTGGCATTTCTCTTGCCAAGAACTGCTATTCGCAATGAATGTGTATGCCGGGTGGTTACCCCACACACTCTGCATTGCTTCGCCAAGCCCACAAACCGCTTCGTAGGTTTCGGTACGGGTTGGGTTATTCGCTCTGTACAGTGCAAAGATGTTTGGCGGCGGTGCGGCCAGGCAGATGACGCTCCGGTAGCGTGCGTAGGCGTACTCCCGTGTTACCTGGGTGATGATTTCAAAGTCATCCAAGCCGTTTGGCAAGTAGGCTGCGCAATCCACATCCCCGCGGTCCAGGACAATCGCTCGTTTCTTTGACCGTACGGCCTGGGTTTTCACCAGGAATTCAAAGCTGCGCTGAATGGTCGCCAAGGTCTGTTGGAAGCGGGCAATGGCAAACGGGTCACCAACCGGGAAGGGAATGCCAACCTGGCCAATGATTATGGATGCAGCTTCAGGGACGAAGTGAATCTCAGCTCCAAACTTCTCTTGGAGTGCGTTCAGTGCTGTGGTCTTTCCTGAACAGGGTGGACCCGTGATGACGACCATCGGCATCTCTACCGATGCCCGGAGGAAATCGTACACAGTCATTCCTTGGAGAGGATTGAGAGTGAGTTCACGTGCAAGGCGTGCTAGGTCATAATTCGTGATGGAATTTGTGACATCAATCGCCTCCGCAGGGTTCACCCAATCCGGTAAAGCTGGCGCTGCCACGCCATCACCACGTTCGTACTCAATATCCACCAAACCTTCCAGCGGTCCGTGGTGGCAATCCACGGTCCACCCACCGCGATCGTATCGTGTCTTGGTTATTGGGTATACGCACGCATGGTGCAGGAAGTTGAACTGCTCTTCGGTCAGATCGCAATTCTGCTCGTCCCGACTCTCGCCAACCCCATGTTTGGTGGTCATTTCAAAATCTTTCCTATCCGTGGCTCGGATCCGGAAAATCTTGTGCGGCGGAGTCTCAAAGTACCCCTGCTCAAGCTGTTGCGGATTGTGGAAATCGGTTGACGGCAGAATGCCAGGTAGAAGATACCGTCGCTCATTCTCTTGGGCCACAAGGCCTCCTTTCTCAAAGTGCAAGTGTATTTTCCTGCCTCCACCCTACTTGTTGAGAGCTGTTCTTGTCAATGAAAAAAATCGGAGGGTGCTGATATGGTCAACACCCTCTCGTGGCAATGCAAAACACCAAACTGTTGACTATAAGGCCGATCCTTATCTCAACATACGTATGGTAGGTACAAATTTGCTTGTGGTCAAGCGTGTAAAAGAAGAGGCGAGATTTTAGGTCACGCCTCTTCAATGACCGCTTTTTGCTGTTTGCGATTATACCCTCGCTTCCCTTTCTTGGTTGTTTGGGGCTTCCCTTTTTTTGTAGGGAGAGGAATGCGAGTCAGCGGTTTTTTTGATTTCAAGAATACCTCCAGGTTTCACATAAGAATGGCGAATACTTCTCATTTTGTCAATGCTTGTGCTAAAGCTGGTATACTACACATATGCTCTTCGGCCTTCACGTCTCCGCGGCAGGTGGTGCGCAGAACGCACCAAAAAACGCACACGATCTCAAGTGCGAAGTGTTTCAATTCTTCTCGCGTTCCCCACAAGGCGGGGCTGCCCCAAAGCTGACCCCGGAGATTGTTTCCGCTTTCAAAGTCGGTAATACGGAGTACGGAATTCCTCGAACCTACATCCACACTCCGTACTTCATCAATTTTGCTTCAGCCAACCCGCGTTTGCAAAAAGGCTCCATTGAAATTGTTCGCGGCGAATTGGACCGCGCCTCACTCCTGGGGGTCACGGCTATTATGACCCACCTGGGTTCTGCAAAGGACATGCCAGAGAAAAAAGCCTTGCCCATGGTTGCGGCTGGGCTGGTTGCTGTGCTGAAGGGCTACACCGGAACAGCAACTTTCCTCTTGGAAAATTCTGCAGGAGCAGGGAAGGTAATTGGTGACACCTTGGAAGACTTAGCATTTCTGATGAAAAAAATTCCAGCAGGGCAACGCAAGCACGTTGGCATCTGCGTTGACACCTGCCATGCCTTTGCCAGTGGCTATGACCTGCGGACGAAAAAGGATGTGGATAGCTTCCTGAAGCAGTTCGACACACACATTGGCTTGGAGTACCTGAAACTTTTTCACGCGAATGACAGTATGGCTGGTTTGGGGGAACATAAGGACCGGCATGAGCACATTGGCAAAGGGAAAATTGGCCTGGCGGGGTTCCGCGCCTTGGTGCAGCACCCAAAGTTAAAAAATGTGGACATGCTTCTGGAGACGCACCATGATGGCCAGCACATTGTGGACCTGGCAACCTTGAAGAAGTTACGAAATATATGAGCCAAGACACTCGCCGATCACTCCTAAGCAATTTGCCCGATGAAGCCGAAGTCCGGAAACCCACTGCGTCCGAAACTGTAGGGCAGCAAAACCCGCGATCCATTGGGCACGCGCAGAAATTCAGCGTGCGGAGGTTTTGGTATGCCCGGCGAAAGCTGTTGAAAACCATCATTACTTTGCTCGTCATTTTTCTTGTGGTCGGTTGTACGGATTTCAATGCGTTTATCAGTCGGCCGCTCATTGAGCAGCAGCCGGTGGCGCCAGCTGATGCGCTTGTCATTCTGGGTGGCGGCATTTCCGCTAAGACGGGGCAACTGGGTTTCAAAACCGAAGAGCGAGTACGCAGTGGCGCGGCGCTCTTTGCCCAAGGCGTGGCGCCCGTGGTGGTTGTCACCGGTGGGAAAGTTGGGAAAAACCCTTTTGCCGAAGCACCAGCCATGGCTGCGTTACTCACACGGCTGGGTGTGGTGGAAAACCAAATTTTCCAAGATGACCAAGCGCAGAACACCTTGGAGAATGCGGCGAAGGTGGTTGCAATGGCTAAAGCGCAGGGCTGGCAAAAGCTCATAGTTCTCACCTCCGACTTCCATACCAGCCGGGCCTGTACCTTCTTTCGGCGGGCGGGAGCAGACGTCATTTGCCGAGCCGCGGATCGGGAAGTTATTGCCCAGCACACGGTTAGCCGGCGTCTGCAAGGGACAAAGGTGGTTTTCCGTGAGTACGCAGCAAATATCTACTACTGGTTGAAGGGGGAGAGGTAGCGGAAAACGGGGTAGGGGGTCGCCACCCGTATCGGTCTATGGTGAAGGCAAGGTAGACCGTATGACGTGACCCAAATACCGACTCCGAAACGGGTCGCGAAACCGTTCGCCAATGACGTAATCTATTCATCAACATATGCAACCAATTGCTTTAGCCCAAAAGACGGCCACCGCCGCAGGGAAACTTCTGCTCCAGCGATTCCGAAAACTGCATCGAGTAGATGCAACGGCAAAGTCTGCGCATGAACTCGTCACTGCAGCGGATAAAGCATCAAATGTACTCATTCAGCGTACATTGCGGAAAGCCTTCCCAACCATCGGCTTTCTTTCTGAGGAAGGTGGGAACAAACCTGGCAAACTTCGGTGGGTGGTTGATCCGCTCGATGGCACCACAAACTTTGTCCTCCACGTCCCGTTCTTTGGGGTGTCCATTGCCCTCATGGATGGGGATGATGTGCTGTTTGGTATTGTGACGTGCCCACCTACGGGTGAGCGCTTTGTGGCTGCGCGGAACCAGGGTGCGGAGCGAAACGGACGACCACTGTGCATGGTGCGCGCTCGCCCGCTGCGGGAGACAATCATTGGGTACGGGTACAGCCACAGCTTGCCGTCGCTCCATGCATCACTGGAAATGGCAGAACGGTTAAGCTGGCACGCGCGGTCGGTCCGTCACGCGGGTTCTACTGCATTGGATTTAGCGTACACCGCAGCTAGCCGGCTGGATGCAGTAATCATTGCCGGACCTGTTCACCTGTGGGACGTGGCAGCTGGCGTATGCATAGTGCGAGAAGCAGGCGGGGTTGTGCAAAACGAAAAGGGCAGCTCCTGGTCACCGAAGAGCGCCAACCTCTACGCTGGGCAGTCCGCAACCCTCAAACGGATACGGACAATTGGGAAACGGAAATGAGGGAGCTACTTCGTGTGCGTGTGCAAACGGAATCCGCAGCAGACTCCATTCAGTTGGTGAAGGGGATTTTGTATATCCGGGTTGTTGATGCGCCCGCACGTAACTTGGCAAATAGGAAAGTTATAGCTTTGGTTCGAAAGTATACAAAAGCAAAACGAGTGGAACTCGTTAGCGGACATCATAAAACCGCAAAAGTCCTGCGGGTAACTTGATTCCTGGAGATATCTCCTATACTCTGCAAATACTCGTGCGGGTATCGTATAATGGCAATACCTCAGCTTTCCAAGCTGATGCCGGGGGT
>CAZBMC010000017.1:0-14210 GCA_964493065.1 uncultured Gammaproteobacteria bacterium | reverse complement strand
CCATTTGCTAATCCCTGCGTATTCACAATGAAGCGGTACCGACCAGGTTGGAACGGCACAGTTTCAACGCGGGACACGGTGGATGCACCCTGCAGGGTGAAGGTTACATTTTCAATCCCAGTACCAGCTGCATTATCCTGCGCCGTGGCAATGAAGGACACGATGCCGGAAATCCCCCCGGCTGCAGGTGAGGTAATGGAAACAGTTGGAGCGGTAGTATCTGACTGAGAAATCACCGCAGCATTCACGATATCATCAAAGAAGGAGGCTGGAATCTTCACGTTGAACCCATTGCAACGTGAACCACTGAATGTGCTACACGGATCATCAGTGAGCACAGCAGCACTCATGAAGTTTCGTGTAATCGTGAATGCGCCCCAAGCGTGTTGCACAGCTTCCACTGTCCCGTATAGCGCGGTGCCAGGGTATGAGTAGAGGATCCCCTTTGAGAGTGGTGGATTATTTGCCGGTTCATTTGGGAACTGGAAGCGCTTCAGCGACTCACTCCAGCACGTAGACTGTTCATACCCACTGGAGGTTGGGCAACGACTGGTTACCAATGTGGCATCCCACGTATCTTGCGGATCCTTAGGTGGCGTTTTCCCAAGCTCTTGTGCGAATGACTGGTTCCACGATGGCCAGTGCGTGGTGGAAATGCCTTTGAGGTACGAACCAGTCTCGAGTTTCGGGTAACTCCCCTGCTTCACTCGCCGATCTTCCAAGCTGTACACCAAATCCCAGTAGCTATGGAAGCGGACCATGTCGCGCTGCAAGGCAGCTTTCTCCGTAGTACCCGCGAATAGTGCCAGGCGGAAATTCTTTAGGATATTCTCAAAAATCTGGACGGTTTCATTGGAGGCGTTATCGGTATGCGAAATGACGTAGATATTTGGGTAGTATTGATCGTTAAACAAGTTTGGAGCTGCCACGTAGACTGTCCGACCCTCCCGAATGGCTGGGAACCCATCCACGGTCGTTGCACCGCCAGATGGCGCCACACCCTGCTTCAGCTTGTACCACTTCTCTGGTGAAAGGTGGTTGAAGTTGATGAACACCCGAATACCCAATGCGTCACCCGTACCAACGCCGTTCTTCTGGACGGTGAAGAGGTACTCCTGCAGAATGTCGGAATCGCTTGCACTGCTCCCGGTGTTCACTGGTTGCAATGTGTAGTCTTGCAACGCGTCGCGGCAGAATGATGTTTCAAAGTTGAAAACGGAATCGCGGAATGGGTAGGCGTCTGGGGGTGATGGCCAGGGATTGGCACATAGGAACGTGCGAATGGGAATTGTTGCGGTTCCGGTACCAGCATTATTCGCTCCCGTGACCTGCACAGTAAGGTTCTCCGTGCCATTTGCTACGTTCAGGGCGGTGGCACAGTAGACTTGCCCTTCGGCGGTTGCCGCACCATCACAGTACGTCGAAGTTCCGCCACCACTGTACGTATTCGTCTGGCCAGGTGAAGGTCCCGTGTCAGCTTCAGTCCACGCTTGCGACTGGATCGTCAACGCCTCATTTCCTGCGCTCAACGCAATTGGAAAGTACCCATGCTGATTTCCATTCACGGGTGGGGGTTCAAGGTCGCTTGCACAATTATCCCCGCTACAGCTGAAGAGGTCTTCCGTCACCACCTGTGTAGTACCTGCAAGGCGAACAACTGCTACTCGGTTGATAGCGCAGATGTTCGCATCAGCAGCGACTTGCACTGAACCAGAAATGTAATCTGCGGTCATGAATTTTCCTGCTGCCGACAGTACACCAGTTTGGGAACCACGGATGATGACTTCGACATTCGTGTTCCGCGCCAACGGTGTTTTGGGATTCAACCGAACAACGCGACTTCCCAAAATGTGGAGGTCAGTTGGAATTTCCGCGCCCCCAGGCGAGAGCCGAAGCTTGATATTTGCTGCGGTGAGTGTGCTCCCCTGCATATCCGCAGCAAAGGTGATGGTGAAGGCGCTATTCCGACATTGCAAGGTGGTATTGCTTGGCACCACAGAGAGCACTAACCCTTCCGTACACTGCGTGAGATCAGGTTGACACTGGTTCCCGCTGCAGCACCCACTGGAGCATTCAGCATTCGTGTCACAGCGGAGCGTAAAGTCTTTGTGGTTCGAGAGGCAGTACAACCCCGGGGTTGCGGTTATTGGCTTCCCTACTTTCGTCTGGCTGGGTGAGTCAATAGTATTCCCAGCCTGCACACCAGAACCTTGCGTCGTGGAGAAAGACCCGCTGTTCTGCGCTGGGATCCAGGAAGTGACGCCACCAGTCGTGCGCTGGAAGAAGACTCGGCTATCATTTGCTGCGCCGCTGCCAGATGGATTGAAGCGCGCTCCGGTGTAGGTTATGGGGTCGGCTGCTTTGGCAGTACTCGGTGCAATGCTGCACAGCTGCGGCACACCATCCGCGGGGACCGTCACCGGCACGCCCGTATTCGTCTCGCACATGCCTGACACCGTGTACCCCGTAAACCACGGGCTTGGATTCACACCTGCACCATCGGGCTGCACTTGCACTTGCCACGCCGGACCGCCGGTTGCTGCGTCCTTCGGTTCATGACCAACCGTAATTTGCGTATCTGTCCAGGTGCCAGGACCACAAATGTTGAAGTTCCCATCGACGGGCACTGGATCAGCTGCTGGATTTTGATCAAAGCGCACCGTGCCACTGCCCTTGTATGCGCCAAAGTAGCAGCCATCAATGGTGACCAGGTTACCAGCTGGTCCAGTATTCGTCATTCCGGTTATGGAAGCTGTGCAGCGCTTATTTCCAGGTGACACTTCTTGGCAGGTGGAACCCGCGCACATGGAGCAGTCAGCGTTGGTTTCACACACACCACGTTGGACTTGGACAGTTGCCGTGCCTGATTTCCCATCTGCCTGTGCAACCAGGACTGCGGTGCCATTATTCGACCCAGCTGGAATGGTTAGCGTGCCCGTGTCATTTGGACTTGTAGCGGTGCTGAGTGTGATGGGACCCGTGAGCGCTGCATCTGAAGTATTCCAGGCGAAGCTTGCTGCAGTGGCAATGAGGTTGCAATTGTTCTGCATGGGTGTGGCTACGAATGCCTGGGTTTGCGCCGTGGACATGAGTCGGTAATTTGGCTGCACAGCCACCATTTGCGCGGTGCAGTCTTCAGCACTGTCCCGCACGCGGAAGTGCCAGACGTAATCCTGATTCATATTCGCTCCACCCGTGTTCTGCACATCACGCCGAATGGTCACTTGGTACCAGTGTTTCCCAACCAAGTCACCTCCAGGAGCAAATCGAATGAGCCGGTTGGTTGGTGCAGAAACTGAACCAGCAACTGTCGCGGTGCACGCGGCGGCGTCAAAGACGTCTGCTTCACCGCAGTCCTGCACTTGCATATTCGCCGCAACGAGAGTCGCCACGCTCATATTCACATTGAACTCCGCCTGGATGATACTATTCCGGCACATGTCCGTGCTGTTCGGCCGCGGGTTGGGTGACGGCACCTGCGTGGCGCTGCACGACGCGCTCTCAACCACCTGTGGTGGCGGGTCGCACGGAATACGGTACTGTAGCGGATTCGTAGCCTGACCATTCACCGTCAACTGGAAGCGGTAGTTCTGGTCATTCGGCAAGCCCGCTTGCCCCTGCACGTCCAGGGTTCCAGCGCTGACGTTGAGATTACTTTCGGTGCCGTTGTACGCTGCGCCGCCATTGGACGGTATATACAAGCTTTCAATGAGCCCTAAATTATCACCCAGTCCTTCACCGGTTGCGACAAGCGTACCGCCACCAGTGGGGTGACAGCTTGGGGCAATGTTGCACAAGCCTGGGTGGGTCGAATCAGACACCCGAAATTTGTAGAGGTTACTTAAGCCAGGTGCTAAGAATAATGTACTGTGCTGAATCTGAATATCCGCAAATTCATCCAACCCAAATCCTTCTGGAACTTGGACAATGATTTGATTGTCTGTCCAGCCATTCCCAGCTGTACAGGCTGGAATGGAGGCGGTGACGGGCAAACCATTTGCATGGCGAAACAGCACACTCCCAGCGACTGTACCAAAGTGCGAACCAGAAATAGTCACAAATGTCCCGGGTTTTCCATCTTGGGGACTCACCCAATCAATTCGTGGGCTTTGGATATCAACGTTGGACGATGGCGGACTGGAGGTGACGTTATTCTGCACAATGACTCCCCCATCCACAGCGCCACCGGTATTCGGCCCACTAGGATTTGCCGATGGGGTAATGCCTGTAGGAACCAGGGTGGTAATTGTGCTCGGCGACCACGAACCAATGCACGCAGGCGATGGTGGAGAAGCCTGTTGCGGTCGGTACGAAGTGTTGAAACAGCTACTCAGGTACCCAGATGTCTGCGTTGCAACAGCGGAAAATCCAGGGAAGAGCACTGTACCATTCAAGCCAAAATTTTCACCAGTGAGGGTGATGCGGTGCGCGGCAATACTGCCGTGGAACGCTGGTGAGGTGATGCTGGTGATTTTAGGGTTGCACTGCTCTTGCGTGGTGTTTCCCACGGTAAATTGCCAGGCGTAATCATCTGCCGTTGAATCTTCTGCAAATCCATCGCCATCGCCATCCAACGGGTTGTTGCATGAATCCTTAAAACCTCGAATGTAACTTGAACCATCCGGGCGGGATTGCAGATTTGTATCGTTATCCGCGTTCAATGTGATGGTGTACGTAGTATTTCGATCGAGTGGCCGATCGAAAGCAGCCGTAAACCCATTCATGGTGGTCCACTGCTGGATGGAGGTAATCTTCGCGCCGCTGGTTGGCGCCGGGCTCACGGTAACGTTTTCCACGGCAATGGACAGTGGGCGCATGGTTTCCGAAAACTCCACGTCAATATTCGGCTTCAAGCAGTTCACCGTACTGCCAGCCGCAGGGGCGACCTGATCCACAGTGGGTGGATCATTATCATCTTGCGTGCCCGTTCTGAAGGTCCAGGTTGCGGGTGGGGGCGTGAGCGGAATCGCTGAGGCGCTCGTGAAACCGTTGTGAATGACGTTGTACGAGGTATTGGGCTTGAAATCTGCAGGGTGGCTGAACTCAGCTGATGCACCGGCGTATCCGGTTGCACCAGCGACGGGTCCAACGGGTGTGCCTGTGCCATCAAGTTCTTGCACATCGTAAGAACCGGCAGCAACATGGTTGTCACTGGGAACGGGTAATCCGCCAAAAGTTTCACCCAAAATCTTACACAGCGGCACATCGGTTGCTGCCTGGGTAGGATCTTGGCCCAAAACATTCCACGAGTACGTTGGGTCAGGTGGCACGCACGTCCCATTATCCTGCCACAGACCGTTGTCGACATTCCCTGGATCCGCTGGATTAGCGTAGCAGGTAACGCAGCCGTTGACCGTCCCAACTGTACACGATGCAGCATTTGCCGTTCCTGTGGAACCCGTGATGAACCGTTGGACGAAGAGCACAATAGCCCAGGCAACCAGAATGATGACAATGCCAATAGCACCGTTGATGAGCGTGCGCTTCGCTTTGTCAATTTGCTTCGTGTCACCCCGCGAGGTGAGCCACAGGAACCCGCCGTAGAGCATGACAATAAGCGCGACCAAACCCAAGAGACCCAACGCCCACTTGATGACGTTGATGATTGTCTGCTTCAAATCGGCATCACCCAGCGTCAGGGTGCCGCCCACGTTTTCAATGGTCAGCGCCTGGGCAACGTGCGTGAATGCAAACAGCACCGCTCCGGCAATGATGCCAAGCGCGAGAAAGGCGAAAAAGGTTTTGTGGCTGTGTTTCATGCGCAGTGCCGACAAGCTACATGCGCGGCCAAGATGGCCGGGTTTTATTCTGAAGGATTGAGGAGGGAACGGACTGCTGTTTGAATGGTTTTGCCGTCAGCCCGGGTGCCTACTTTGGCCATGACCGCACCCATGACTTTCCCAAAGGCCTGCGGGTTTCCCTTGGCACCCAGGGTGGTAATGCACTCCTCCACAATCGCCTGCACTTCTGCGGGGCTAAGGGGTTTTGGTAGATAGGTTTGCAATACTGCAGCGGCTTTTTCTTCTGGTTCAGCTAAGTCAACTCGGTTGGCTGCACGGAACTGCTCCGCGGCTTCAAGCCGGCGCTTCACTTCCGAAGCCAACACTTTTTCCACTTCCGCGTCAGTCAGCGGCTCCCGCTTCGCCTTTTCCGCACTCAGCAGACTGCTTTTCGTGAAGCGCAAAACGTCAACTCGCGTTGCGTCATGCGCTTTCATGGCTGCAATGACATCTGCGTCAATGCGTTCTTTGAGGTTCATGCTTATTTGAGTTTCACGCCAAGGAGTTTCACAAGGCCACGTGTGCGGCCACGACCTTTCGTTTTCGCCATCAGGTCATCCAACTTCCCAATCTTCCGCAAGTACTCTTTCTTCTCCATAATCTTGGACCGGCGAATAGCCTTTTCCTTCACTAAACGTTCGTTGGGTGTTTCCGTAAAATACTGCGCCTTTTTTGTACGCTGCAAAACGCCGCTCTGCTGCACGCGTCGCGTGAATCGGCGGATAAGACTTTCACTCGATTCGTTGTCTTTCTTCTTTACTTCAACCACAGGTCAGGCACCTCCTTTAGGTGTTAGGTGATAAAAATGCGATGAACAAAATATGACACGGAATGGGGTGCCTTGTCAAATCCAACGACTACTCTCCAACGCGCTCCCCACCCAGAATGTGGATGTGCAGGTGGCCAACCACCTGGCCGCCATCAACCCCGGTCTGGATGAGCGTTTTGAAGCCAGATTCCCGTATCCCCAGCTTCTCCGCAATCTCCGGCACAGCTGCTAGAAGTTTGCCCAACCAGGGCGCATCATTTTCGTTGAGGTTCGCAAGGCTCGAATAGTGCCGCTTTGGGATAAGCAGGACGTGCACTTTTGCCCGCGGGTGAATATCCTGGAACGCCATTGCGTCCGCATTTTCCCACACCACGGTAGCTGGTGCATCGTGGTCGGAAATTGAACAGAAGATACAATCTTGGGTGCTCATGCTGCTGGGACTTCTGGGACCGCGCCACCATTCCCATTGCCATTGGTCTTCCCAATGCGCTTTTGGATTTCAGGAATGACTTTGGAAAAATCTACTACTTCTTGAATGCCGTTTTCCATATCTCGAATGAGGATTGTCCCGTCCACCAACTCTTTTTGGCCGAGGATGAGCGTGAACGGGGCGCGCAAACGGTTCGCGGATTCCAGCTGCCCCTTAATATTCGTTTTGGAAAAGGTGGCAGCAGCGCGAATGCCCATGGCGCGCAGTTCCCGGTGCAGTTTCACCGCCTTCTTGCGTGGGCCGTCCCCAAGTTGCGCCAAGAACACGTCTGGCCGGGCCGGTGCCGCAGGTTGCACACCCCGGGCTTTGAGCTGCATAATGGTGCGTTCCAAACCACCCGCAAAGCCAATAGCGGGTGTGGGTCGGCCGCCAAAAAGTTCCACCATCCCGTCGTACCGGCCGCCGCCGCCAATGGCTGCTTGCTGCTTCTCCGCGCCGATGCCGTCTGCAGGAACGTACTCAAAGGCGGTGTGCGTGTAGTAGTCCAGCCCCCGAACAATGCGTGGGTTGAGGTCGTACGGCACTTCCATGTCATCCAGGTGCTCCAAGACTTTCACAAAGTGCTCACGCGCGGTTTCGGACAGGTGGTCGATGAGCGGCGGCGCATCCTGTGCCAAAAGTTGGCAGTCGGGCTGCTTGCAGTCCAGCACGCGCATGGGATTTTTCTGCAACCGACGTTTGCAATCTTCACACAGTTGATTCTTCCGCGAACGGAAGTAGTCTGCGAGAACTTTGGTGTACGCCACGCGCGTTGGCGCATCCCCGACCGAATTGACTTGGACGCGGGTCGGGATACCAAGCTCTTGGTAAATGGCGTGGCCAATCGCAATGACTTCCGCATCCACCACTGGGTGGCCGTCTCCCAGCAGTTCAAAACCGAATTGCCAGAACTGCCGGTAGCGGCCAGACTGCGGCCGGTCGTAGCGGAACATGGGGCCAATGTAGAAGAGCTTCACCGGCTGCGGCAGTGCCACCATGCCATGCTCCAAGTACGCCCGAACAATGCCGGCGGTATTCTCAGGGCGCATGGTCACATGGTCACCGCCCTTATCTTCAAAATCGAAGAGTTCTTTTTCCACAATGTCCGTCTCCTTCCCCACGGAACGGACGAACATGCTGTGCTCTTCCAAAATGGGCGTTTCAATGCGTTCAAAGCCAAAGTCCTGCGCCACGCTCATGACTTTTTGCATAACCAAATTCCACCATGGCCAGTCCACGGGGAGAATGTCTTTCATGCCACGAACCAGGGTGGGTACTTTTCCCTTCCGGGGGGTGGGTGGTTCGGGGATGGGTGGGGTTTTACGGGGTAGCATAGGTGCGCAGGAGTGAAGCGGCGGGATCTTGGGTTATGTACACTGGGGCGCTGAAGTGCGCAATGCGGGTGAACGGCCAGGCGCGAATCCAGGCTTTGCCCACGATATCGGAGCGCGGCACTGCGCCGAATATTCGAGAATCGAGGCTGGCCATGCGATTGTCTCCAAAAACCATGTACTCATCTTTGCCTAAGGTCACATCGACATTGCCGCTCGTTGGCACATCGCTGGCCAAGTACGTTGACTCATCGATAACCTGGCCATTCACAGCAATCCGATCATCCGCCACGTGAATGGACTCACCCGGCAAGCCAATGACACGCTTTATGAAAAACTGGCTTGGGTCTTTGGGGTATCGGAAGACCACCACTTCCCCCCGTTTGGGCTCACGGAAACGATAGCTAATTTCGTCAATGAGCAAGTACTCCCGATCCTCAAAGTTTGGTTCCATGGACGCGCCCTTCACGTAGAACGGCTGCAGTAAGAAGGCGCGGACTGGAATGATGATAGCCAATGAGATGACCACAACCTTCACTACTTCAAACAGTAGCTGCCAACCAGTCATGAGGTCAGACTTTTTTGTTGGAGACGATGTGGGCATAGTTCGATGCATGCGAGCGAAAGAAACGTGAATTGCTGAGTCATGTGGTCGAAGACCACGGGCGAGTTCTGCGCCACAGCGCGGAACGAGTCGAGTGGTGGGCGCGAGAGGATTTGAACCTCTGACCTTACGGATGTGAACCGTACGCTCTAACCAACTGAGCTACGCGCCCTGAAGAATGTGCTAACCAACTGCCTGTCTACCCTCCCTCCGGGGTGGAACCCGGGCCGGTGGCCGAAGTCATACGAAGGTGGGATCGACGCGCCCGAATGTGAACGACGTGTGAAGCAAAATGCGACGACGAAAGTCTTCTCCCTTTCTTCCCTTGCTCCTTCGGGTACTGCCCAAAGCGTGTCGCACGTAAAAACCCTTGGAAAACCTAGCGAATGTGCGGAATTGTAGCACACATACAGCATTCCGCAAGGGGGTTGCACCGGGAAAATCTTTTTGTACAGACGCGTTGACGAATGCATGAAAAATCGGTACAGTGCAAACATATTTCTGTATGCCAAGAAAGCAAAAAGATGCACCAGCGCAAGCAGTGACGCAAACTGGAGCACAATCCCAACCAGCACCCTCCATTCCCCCCGACCGCACGTCGGGTCTTTCGGCGTCGGCTGCGCCAAAACGCTCCTGGCGCTTTCACTGGGGACGCATTGCTGCAGGGGCGGGAATCGCCATTGCCCTGGTTATTATGGCAATTGGCTGGAAAATGGTGAGTACGGGAACCCGCATTTTTCACGGCAATGATAACAGCTCTACCCTGCAGCAACTTGGTCGACTCATCGTCCCTGGGGATCGCGAGTTGAAAGCAGACGAGCAAGGGCGGACCAACATACTCTTGGTTGGCCACGGTGGCGACGGCCACGAAGGTCCGTGGTTAGCTGATACCATCATCGTTGCCAGCTTGCAGCAAAAAACTGGGGAAGTTGCCACCCTCTCCATTCCCCGCGATTTCCTGGCGAACCTACCGAATTACGGTTACCGAAAAATTAACAATGCCTTGGCATTTGGCCGCACCAAGGACAACCCAAACGGCGGTGATACGCTGATCTCCAGCGTGGTTGCAGAAGTCATTGGCCAACCCATTCACTACTTTGCTCGGGTAGATTTCACCGGCTTTAAGAAAGCGGTTGACGATGTAGGCGGCCTCACCATCACTGTTGATACGCCATTTGTTGATAGCTCCTACCCAACGTACAACTTTGGCTACCAAACCGTGCAGTTTGACGCTGGTGAGCAAAAAATGAACGGGGAAAAAGCCTTGCAGTTTGCCCGCTCCCGCAAAGGTTCCAATGGTGAGGGTAGCGATTTTGCCCGTTCCCTACGGCAGCAGAAGCTTCTCTTCGCCTTCCGGGAAAAGGCGCTCTCCTTGGGCACGCTCACCAACCCGGGCCGAATTTCTGATCTCCTGAGCACCCTGGGTAACCACGTAGGCAGTTCCATGGAACTCTGGGAGGTGATGCGCCTGGCAGGGATTCTAAAAAATCTTGACGCAAATGCAGTTGCCACGCGCGTGCTGGATGCAACCGAGACGGACAGCCTTGTCAAAGCAGGTACGGGAACCGACGGCGCCTACATTATCCAGCCCCGCCTGGGCATTGGGAACTACCAAGAGATTCATGAACTCTTCACGAACATCTTCACCTACAATGCAATTGCAAAAGAGAATGTACCCGTGCAATTGCAGAATGGCACTGGACAAACGGGCATTGTTGAAGTTGCGGGCCGTAGCTTGCGCTCCTACTCTTTTGACATTGAGTCAGTTGCCAATCCCAAAGACCTCCGGTACGAGCAATCTGTCATTGTTGACCTCTCCAATGGTCGGGCCAGCCAAACCGTGGCTATGCTCAAAGAGAAATTTGGCGCAAGTGTGACCACAACCCTTCCCGGTGACCTGAGCCTCCAAACCGGAACGCACCTGAACCGCAACGTTGCAACGCAACGCCCAGCAGAAGTCCTGGTGGTGCTTGGCCAAAGTGCCATTTCCATTGTGAAAACCACCCTCTCCCCGGCTGCTCGGACTTTGCCCCGCGCCTCCGCAACCTAGCTGCCTGTATGCCCACACCCCCACGCGTCCTGCTCCTGGGCCGGACGAATGTCGGGAAATCCACACTCTTCAACCGGCTCACCCGGCGCCGTTTGGCAATTGCCGATCCCTCCCCGCACACCACCCGTGATCTGCAAGAAGAAGTGATTTCCTGGGAGCATACGCACTTCCTGCTCACGGACAGCGGCGGCTTTGACGTGGGCACACCCGACGCCGTTGGTGCGGGCATCTTGCGGCAAGTGGACCGTGCACTGCAAGGGACAAGCGCGGTGATCCTGGTAGTGGAAGCGCAGCAAGGGCTACGTACAGAGGAACGTACCTTCCTGAAAACCGTGTTGAAGAAGAAACTGCCGATTATCATTGCTGTGAACAAGGTAGATAAGCCCACTGCCCGCCAAGATGCAGAGGTGCTGGTGGCCAAGTTTGGTTTTGGCGGGGTACCCGTGATTCCTGTTTCTGCAAAAAATGGAGGCGGAACCGGTGATCTCTTGGATGCAGTTGCCGCAGCCATCCGACCCCGTGAGCCCCAAGCCTCCGCTCAACCCGGTACCAACCCAACATTCGTCTTCATTGGCCGAACCAACGTCGGAAAGTCCTCTTTGGTGAACGCCTTACTCCGGGACGAGGTGCGCGTAGTTGCGGATTCACCCCACACCACCCGTGATGCAGCAGCGTTCAAGCTGAATGTCCAGCAACGGAGCTGCACGGTCATCGATACTGCGGGCGTGCGGGCGCGTGGGAAAACTGCCAGTCGTATTGAAGCTATGAGCTTGCAAGCAACCTACGATGCATTAGAAAATGCGGACGTTGCCTTACTTGTTTGGGATGCAAATGAGCCTTTAGGGCTAGTGGAAAAAACGCTGGCTGGCGAAGTTGCGAAGAAAGGGAAGGGCTTGATTCTCATTGCCAACCAGTGGGACCGAACAAAGAACAAGCATGCCCGTTCGACCGTAGCACTGGAACGTGTGGTGCAAGGTGACGTACCCTACATTCGGTGGGCACCTATGGTCTGTACCTCTGCCACCGAGAAGCATAACCTCCACCGGATTCTCTCCCTGGCCTTTGCTGCGCACGACAACCGGCAACAATGGGTGGAAGCCGACGCCTTGAAGCAAATCCTCTGGACCGTGAAGCGTGAACTCCGCCCCAGCGCTGGCAAAGGCAAGAAGCGGCCTATTCTTTCCAAACTCGTCCAGGTGAGTGTGGCACCGCCCACCTTCCACCTGACCACGACCAAACGTGAGGCTCTCCCTGATGCGTACCGCCGCAGTGTGGAAAAGAAAATTCGCCTCAGCTTCCCGTTACCCGGGACCCCCATTCGAGTCATCCTTCAACAACCTTATGCAAAACGCGTATGAGCACACCTTTTTGCTTCGTCGGGCTTGGGAATCCTGAAGCCAAGCACGCAAACACTCGCCACAACCTGGGTTTCCTGGCACTGGATGCCCTGGCCACTGCCTGGCACCTCCCCGCGTTCCAGAACCAAGAGCAGTTCCACGGGCAGTCCACCGCCAAGCAGGATGGCGAGCAGGCGGTTTGGCTCCTGAAACCCACGACTTATATGAATGACTCTGGCCGGTCAGTGCAGGCATTCACGGGTTTCTACCACATCGCCCCGGCAAACCTCTGGGTCGTGCACGACGACCTCGACTTGCCCTTCGGCACCATTCGCTTGCAGCGCAATGCCTCCGCGGCCGGACATAACGGCGTAGACTCAATCATTGAATCATTGCATACCAAGGACTTCTGGCGTCTCCGCTGCGGCATTGGCCGAGCGCAGCAAATGGACGCGAACGCCGATGGCCAGGTGGATAGCCGCGAATGGGCCATGGCAAAGTACACCGGCGCGGACTACGTGCTGGATGATTTTGACGCTAGCCAAAAAGCGCAGCTCCAGGCAACCTTCCTCCCAAAAATTGTGGAGGCGGTTACCCTGATCCTCACCCAGGGGCCCGAACGCGCAGCCACAACCATCAACGCAAAAAACGCGTAGACACCTGGACGAGGCTATGCTACGCTTTTGGCACGACGCGCCCTTCGGCGCTTCCCTTTCGGTGTTCACAGTGCTCGCTCTGTACTTGCACCCTACGCCCACGAGGAAGCATTGGCCGGAAAACCGTTCAATCCTTCACAGTCACCACGAGGTTCTAGGAGGGGTCACCCCATGATCACGACGTGGACGTAGGATGGCAATACACAGCGATAGTCAACCAACCTAGCATCAGTCAGTCGTTCTGTCAAGCCCCAACCGGACTGCATTTTTTCCAAGCGCGTCTATCCGGACGAGCGTCTCGCAACGTTTTCTGGCATGCCCGAAACTCTGGCGCCACTTCGCCTCTCACTCCCCCCTACAGCGCGGAAGCAGCTGCAGGGAATTCCTCGTGTGCACATTACCGGCGTACCAGAGATTGCTGCCCAGGTGGCTGTGGTGGCAGATGCGCTGCACCTGGTCCCCCACCGCGTCCTGCTGTGGCTGGTGGATGATGAAGATCACCAACGACGTGTCATAGCTGCCCTGCACGCCCTTCGCCTGACGCATGACCGTGCGTTGTACTCCGAACTTACGCCCCCGGCCCTGGCTGCCCTGGTCACCAACCAGTCACTGATTTTGGTTCTGCCGCCCCGGGCACTACTCACCCCACTCCCCACTCCAAAAAATTTCCGCAACGGCATTCTCACGCTTCGGCCCGGAATGGCCACCACCCCCACGGACCTATCCCGACACTTTGTGGCGCACGGCTACATGGCCGAGTCCATGGTGGGTGGACCAGGGGAATTTGCCCGCCGCGGCGGCATCGTGGATATTTACCCCGTTGGCAGCACTGGCCCCCTCCGTCTGGAGTGTACGGATCGGGAACTAGCGAGTCTCCACGGCGTGGACCATGCCAACAAAACCGCAAAAACCATAGCAACCGCGCAAGTGCCACCAGCCCGCATGCCGGCACGGGATCCAGATACGAGCTTGCCCAACTACCTCCACACCAACCCATCGGACATCCTGGTGGTGGTGACGGATGCAGATGACCCAGGGAGTTCGGATCGGGATACTGCGTTGGCCACGCTCCGTCGTCTACCAACCCTAAGCGTGCGTACTTTCGGTGGAGCAGATGCGGATGTGGTGATGGACGCTCGCCCGGCGCCGCTGTACGCCGGCCAGTACGCCCGCATGATGGCGGATGCGAAAACCTGGAAAGCACCGCACCGTAC